>PWWL01000018.1 GCA_003561515.1 Balneolaceae bacterium | reverse complement strand
CCGGTCTTTTGGATTGAAGTCACAACCGTATCCATATCCAAGGGGTTCAGGGTACGCAAATCAATCACTTCAACATCAATGCCTTCTTTAGCCAACTGCTCTGCTGCCTCCAAAGAGCGCAGCACCATACGGGAATAGGTCACGATGGTCAGGTCCTTACCAGATCGTTTGACATCGGCCACACCAAAGGGGATCACATAATCCTCTTCAGGCACCAGTCCTTTTTCCTTGTACAGCATTTTATGCTCAATGAACATGACCGGGTTGTCATCACGAATCGCCGTTTTCAGCAAGCCCTTGGCATCATATGGTGTGGCAGGCATGACCACATAAATGCCGGGGAAGTGCGTCCACAAACTCTCCAGGCTCTGGGAGTGATGGGCAGCAATCGCACGTCCTGCGCCGCCTTCTGTGCGGATCACCATCGGCACGGAGGTCTTGCCGCCAAACATGTAGCGGTTCTTGGCACCCTGGTTGGCAATCTGATCCATTGCCAGGGGTGTGAAATCGACATACATGATCTCAGCAATCGGGCGCATGCCGGCCATAGCCGCGCCAACGGCGGCACCACCAATGGTCGCCTCCGAAATGGGTGTGTCGATCACCCGGTCTTGACCAAACTCCTCAAACAAGCCGCGTGTCGCACCGTACGCCCCGCCATACAAACCAACATCTTCACCCATCACGAAGACCGATTCATCCCGCAGCATTTCCTCGCGCATTGCTTCCACCAGTGCCTGGGCATAGCTGATCTCGCGCATATCCTTCTCATTGCGGACACGTTCACGTAGTTTTCGCTCCCCCTCAATATCTACCGGCGTAGTTTTGGAGGGGGCAAACACGTCCGTTTCCAGCTCATCCAAATCAGGTGATGGGCTTTCCTCGCTGAATCGCATGGCAGCATCTAATTTTTCTTGGACAGCATCATCAAGCTGGTCAAATTCTTCTTCATCCAGGAAACCAATCGCCGCCATATCATGGTTCAATTGCTTGATTGGGTCTTTATCACGATAATCCTTTTCTTCTTCCCGGGTTCGATAGGTACGCGGATCTGAATGGGAATGACCATAGTAACGATAGGTCTTGCACTCGATCAAGGTGGGGCCTTCTCCTGCCCGGGCCCTCGTAACAGCTTGTGCCACAGCCTGGCGCACCTTCAAAACATTCATGCCATCCACAGTCTCACCTGGGATGCCATAAGCCTTAGCCCGCACAGAAATATCAGGCAGTTTGCTGGCCTCTTCCCAAGGAACGGACATTGCATACAGGTTGTTTTCAACAACAAATACCACCGGCAAATCCCATAAAGCAGCCATGTTCAGGGATTCATGGAAATTACCGGTGTTGGAAGCACCATCGCCAAAGAAACACACCACCACCGAATCAGTCTTCTTTAGCTTCTGAGCAAGCGCAGCCCCAATCGCAACGGGGATATTGCCGCCCACAATGCCCGTTGCACCAAGGTTGCCATGGGCAACATCGGCGATATGCATCGACCCACCCTTACCCTTACAATATCCACCCGATTTTCCCAGCACTTCGGCCATCATTTTATTGTAATGTTCCTGTTTTTCCTCCTCGGTTTGGGCAGCCGAGTCCCCATGGGCATGGGCATGGCCGTGACCGCGATGGGTACTGGTGATCAAATCATGCTCCTCCAGCGCGCCTACCGCACCCACGGCAACTGCTTCCTGTCCAGCATATAAATGGGAGGCGCCTTTCAACACAGCCTTGCCCAACAGATCAGCAATGTTGTTCTCCAGGGCACGGATTTCCATCATTTGCCGCAGATAGGTCATCAGTTGTTCTTTGGTCAATGATTGTTCTTCAATCAGGGCGGTTACCTGTTCAATTGTCGCAATTTTTTCGTCGCTCATTATTTTCTCCATGTTTTTTTGATTAAGACTGTTATCGCATTTCCTGGCCGCCGGTCACGTTGATCGCCTGACCGGTCATATAACTGGATTGCTCAGATGCTAAGAACACCAACAGGTTACACACATCATCATAAGTACAACCCCGTTTCAGCGGTACCTGGTCAATATAATACTGCCGTACCTCTTCCACCGTCATCCCTCGTGTGCGGGAATACTGCTCAAATAGTGAATCCACCCACAGGGGTGAGTCGAGCATATTCCCCGGGCAAATCGCATTGACGCGCACCCCATAGTCTGCCAACTCAAGCGCAATCGATTGGGTCAAGCCAATCCCCCCAAACTTTGAGGCCGCGTAGGCAGAATTTTTATAACTGCCCTTCTTGCCAGATTTTGAGTTGATCTGGATGATGGCTCCGGAACGCTGTGCTTTCATGACCCGCGCGGCATGTTTGGCACATAAGAAATACCCGTACAGGTTGACTTCGATCACTTTCATCCATTGTTCAGCCGGAAATTCATCCACTGGCTGGGCGATCAGCACACCGGCATTATTAACCAGGATATCCAACCTGCCAAATTTCCTCACCGTTTCTGCAACCAGGTATTCAACCTGTTCTTCCTGGGTCACATCTGTGACCAATCCCATCGTGCGTTCTTTTTGGTCTGATGGGTTCATTTGTGCTTCACCTATTACCGAATCAAT
>PWWL01000269.1 GCA_003561515.1 Balneolaceae bacterium | reverse complement strand
ATAAACCCATGCCCTCTAACCTCCCCGGCAAAGTCCTAAAGGCTGCCAAGACACTGATCGGAAAGCAGCCGGCCAAAAAGAAAGCGGAAAAGTATCACTTTGAGCTCTACAAGCGCTATCCAATCACCCTTGTGAAAGGCAAAGGTTGCAAGGTATGGGATGATGAGCGGAATGAGTACATCGATGCGCTGGCCGGAATTGCTGTAAACAGCCTTGGCCACTCCCATCCGCGAATTGTGAAGGCTATTCAGAAGCAGTCTGCCAAGCTGATGCACGTCTCAAACTTCTACTACAACGAGCCCCAGAGCGATCTTGCCGAAAAGCTTGTGAAGGTGTCGGGGCTCGATCGCGCCTTTTTCTGCAACAGCGGTGCCGAAGCGGTTGAGGGGGCCATAAAGCTGGCACGGCGCTACTCTAACCTAAAGGGAAAATCCGGCACCATTATCTCAATGGATAACTCATTTCATGGACGAACTCTCGGCACCATTGCCATGGGTAAAGACAAGTACCAGAACGGTTTTGCACCGATGCCGTCAGGTTTTGAACGTGTGCCCTTTAACGATATCAAAGCTCTGGAAGAACGTGTTGGCGAACAGACTATAGGCATTATACTGGAGCCCATTCAGGGCGAGGGCGGTATTGTTCCGGTAAGCAAAGAGTATTTGAAAAAAGCGCGTGAACTGTGCGATAAATACGATATCCCGCTGATTCTCGACGAGGTACAGTGCGGGATTGCGCGTACGGGCAAAATGTTTGCCTATCAGAATTATGATATCAAGCCCGACATTGTTGCCTCAGCGAAGGCGCTGGGGTCAGGCTTTCCGATTGGAGCCGTTATTGCCCGGGAGAAATTTGCAAACGCATTCAGCTATGGGAACCACGGCACCACCTACGGCGGCAATCCGCTGGCGTGCGCAGCAGCACTCGAAACGCTGAAGGTAATTGAGGAAGAGGATATCTGCGAAATGGCACGGGTACGCGGTGAGTACATGACTACCCGCCTGCGCGATCTCTCCACCAACTGGCCGGCAATCAAAGATGTGCGCGGCATGGGACTGATGATCGGTGTGGAGCTCAGCTTTACGGGAGTTGAAGTGGTTACCGAAATGATGAAACGCGGCGTGCTTTCCAACTGTGCATCCGATGTGGTAATCCGCCTGGTGCCTCCGCTCATTATCAGCAAAGAAGAGATCGACAAGGTGATTGATGTACTCGTGGAGTCGATTAAGGAAGTGGAGAAGTGAAATGGCTCAGGGCTCAGGGCTCAGGGCTCAGGGCTCAGGGCTCAGGGCTCAGGGCAAAATTAATTATAAACTACTTACTTGGTGTAAAGTTTCAAACATACCTTTTCACTTTTGCCTTTTCACTAAATCAAACCAATACTCAATACTCAATACTCGATACTCGATACTCGATACTCAAAATTAACTCATGCCTAAATACAAAATCGGAATTGTCGGCGCCTCGGGATATACGGGTTCGGAACTGCTTCGGCTGCTGATTCACCACCCGGATGTGTCGATAGAATATGTAACCAGCGAATCGTATGCCGGCAAAAAAATCACCGAAATTCATCCCCACCTGCTCGATATATCCGATATAAAGCTGGAGACGGTTAAGAATGCGGGAAATTACGATGTTGATCTGGTGTTCCTTGCCCTGCCGCATGGGGTTTCGATGGATTTTGTAAAAGAGCACGGCCTCGACAAGTTCATCACCATCGACCTGTCGGGTGATTTTCGTCTTGGCTCTAAAGGAATCTATGAGGAGTGGTACGGCAAGAAACACATTGCGGATAATTATCTGGGCGATGCCGTTTACGGGCTTCCAGAGCTCTACCGACACAAAATCCGGAATGCGCGCCTGGTGGCCAATCCGGGCTGCTATCCCACTTCGGCCATCATTCCCCTCACGCCGCTCATCAAATACGGCTTCATCAACACATCCGGTATCGTGGTGGATGCGAAGTCGGGCGTAACGGGTGCAGGTGCCAAAGTTAAACCCGGAACTCACTTCCCCGACCTGTTTGGTAATTTCTCGGCCTACGGGCTAACCAACCACAGGCACACGCCGGAAATCGAATCGGTGGTTCACAGGTACACCGGTTACAGCACGGAGGTTCTGTTTACCCCTCACCTGCTGCCGATTGACCGTGGCATTCTAACCACCACCTACAGCACACCGAAAAAAGAGATGAATAAAGAGATGGTGGAAGAACTCTTTTATTCAGTCTTTGAAAAGGAACACTTTGTCCGGACCGTGGATCGTCCGCCGCTTTTAAAGCACGTTCGCGGATCGAACTACTGCGATATCCATGCAACCTATGATGCGCGCACCAACAAAATCATCACCGTATCCACCATCGACAACCTGATGAAAGGCGCCGCAGGCCAGGCCGTTCAGAATATGAACATTATTTTTGGATTAATTGAATCGACCGGACTGGAGCATATTCCGCTGAATCCGTGATGAATTCTGAAATGAATTTCCCGTTATAAAACAAATAAAAGCAATGTTCTAATGTCCTAAATCCTAATGTTCTAAATTCAATCATTATTTAGGATTTAGAACATTTGAGCTT
>PWWL01000235.1 GCA_003561515.1 Balneolaceae bacterium | reverse complement strand
TCTTTAAGGGCCTCCAGCACAACCTTCGTTTTGAACTTAGCTCCAAAATGTCGTCTTTTTCTTTTCATAACAGCAAATTAACGTTTCAGTTTTTGCTGTCCTATTTTTTCAGACCACTACAAAATGGATCAGTTTTTCTCGAAGAAAAAGAGGAAACCGGCTCACGCTTTATATGCAGACTCCCATTGTATGCTAATGAGGAAGGCGTTCATACAGCTAAACAAGACATTTCGGTTTCTACTTAAGCAGTATAAAAATGCCAAAAAATTTTTCTGAAGCCAATTTTGAGAAATAGTGGAAAAGTGAATTAAAAAAGCTGACGTTTTAACGATGAGGATGAATATCTTAGTTCTTTCAGAAGCAATACAACTAAATGTAAAACATGAAAATAAAATAGACGAGCGTACACTTAGCTTGAACTCAGTTCGGGTTGATGATTTTTTAGATAATTCTGATAGTTCATCCTACGATTCGGGGTTCATTAGCCTTACAGAGAAACTGAATATAAAACTTATGACATTGAACAAACTGGCTCTCCATACATTCACTGATCGATGTGTAAAGATGTTATGTTAGTTGTACTCGGTTCTCGTTAAGCAGCGGAACTGGAGAATCTAAGTATCTGTGTACTGATGGATTATCACCGGACAGCTGCATTCCTGTCCGGGCAAACTCCATTACCTCAATCCATTCCGCAAACCCTTACAGATCCGGCTAACCGCATCGTGGCTGTGAAGGCTTTCGAGGTGGGCACAGCGAACTACAAAATCGCGGATGCGCTCGTCCTTGTTCAGCTCATCGTAAAGAAGTCGCGCGGCGTCTTCCACAAACTTCTGGTAGGCACCGTTCATTTCGGCAAACGCCTGCTCGTCTTCGCGCTTCACGATTACCTGTGTTTCAGTTTGCAATGCATCGCGGCACATTTCAACAAGTTCATCAACAAACATCTCACTATTCAGTTGAACGGTGACATCGGCAACGCTTCTCTGGCTATGGGGTATGGCGGCTACATCGCGCGTTTCACGTGCATGCTCAGAGAGCTCGTAGGAACATGGGCATGCGCTGCTGTATACGAAGTCGAGGTGCATAAAGCTTGTGAATACATCGTTCTCATCAATTTTTCCTTCAATGGCAACAGAATAATATTGGTATCCGGAGAGGCCTGATCTCAAGCTCTCTTTCATCATTGGGTAATTAAATGAAAGTTTGAGGAAGGCAGACCGGCTTTCAAGATCTTCTTTATAAGATTGAAGAACCTCTCTAAGTTTATTGGGATGGAAAATGTCATGCTGGAACTTATAAAAAGTCCTCATTATCCTACCCATGTTGATTCCCTTCTTCCCCGCATCGAGGCCTACATATCCATCCACGGATGTTTCGAGGGTGAGAAGGTCTCCGCTGGGGGTAGGGTACTTAAGTGGAATTCTGAAATTTGAAATGCCGACTTGTTGAATAGGCACATCAGCGCCCTCAATAAGGGAGGCCGGCCCATTTTGCAAATCCGGAAGGCTCTCTTTATATGAATCAGTTACTGTAAATGTGGGGTCGTAGAATCGGCGTAAATTTGTTGTAATCATTTCTGTAATTGAATAAGTGTTTATGCACTCCGATGAGGACAAAATTCTGCTATGTTTCGTTCGGTCTCAAAAAGCTTCACCGAATACAGCATGGCATCTCCACCGGCAACTAAAGCAACATCTGCCTCGATCTGTTCGAAAAAAGCTTTGGCCAGGTTTTCCGATGTTGGAATAATGCCTTTCAAGAATGAAACTTCATTATTCAGGTTTCTGTGGTCGCAAGGGTCCAAAATCTTTTCCTTAATTATTGATTTTAACTTACCCAGATCAATCAGGTATCCTGTGTCTGGATTAGGAGTACCTGCAACTGTTACTTCAATTACATAGTTGTGGCCGTGCCAATTTGGATTATTGCACTTACCAAACGTCTCCCGGTTCCAATCGTCAGATTTGGATGGGTTATGAAGCCTGTGAGCCGCGTTAAAATGAGCTTTGCGTGTTACGTATATCAATGGTCTGTATTTTTAGTTCGACTGAACAAACATGAATTTTTTAAGTACGGTTCCACCTGAAGAAAGGATAACGAACGTTTGAAGCAGGCTCATACAGCGCATTAATTTCTACAGGGATAACATTGTCTTGAGGATTTTTACCTGAGTAAAGAGATATGCCAAAAAACAGGTCTGTTGCCGTTTCTAATCGAGCAGGGTCAGGCGTAAATAATGCTATTCTATAAATCCGCGGAATCCACTCTGTAAGCGGGTATTTATATAAAGATTAGCCCTGCTTTACTTTTCTGTTTCTTCTTTTTGCTCCTCAAACAGAGACTCCTGCGCTTTATCGCTTTTTTTAGGCGAACTCTTCGGCTTTTCTTTCTTTTTCTCTTTTTTTGCAGGTGTTGATGAGCCATTTGCTTTAGCCGAAGAATCTGGAGACTCTTGTTCAAAGATACCCTCCGGATAGTTCCCGCTAGGCCGGTCGCCCAGCATTTCACGGAGATCCACATGGTTCAGTACTTCTTTCTGAAGAAGAGTATCAGCCATCTGTTCAAGCTTATCTTTATGCTTGAGCAGCAGCTCTTTGGTACGCTCGTAATTCTTTTTGATGATATTCTGTACAGCCTCATCGATACGCTGAGCAGTCGATTCGGAATACTTCTTGTTGAATCCGTAGCTGTTTTCAGGGCTGTTTGAATCTTTCAGTGAGAGATATCCAAGCTCTTCACTCATGCCATATTCTGCAACCATGGCAAATGCCATATTGGTTATCCGCTCAAGGTCATTTTGTGCACCGGTTGAAATTTTTCCAAAGGTGATTTCCTCGGCAACACGGCCGCCCAGAAGGGCACAGATTTTGTCATCCAGCTCTTCGGTGGTCATCAGGAAACGATCTTCGAGAGGCGTTTGAAGCGTATAGCCAAGTGCGGCAAATCCTCTTGGAACAATACTAACTTTAAGTACGGGATCGGTGTATTCAAGATACCAACCTACAATTGCGTGACCAGATTCATGATATGCCACAATCTTGCGCTCGTTCGAATTGATGAGCTTGTTCTTCTTTTCAAGACCGGCAACAACTCTTTCAATGGCATCCTGGAAATCAATCATTTCAACGGCCTTCTTGTTTCTGCGGGCAGCAAGAAGCGCGGCTTCGTTACAGAGATTGGCCAGTTCGGCACCGGCAAAGCCGGGGGTCTGTGAAGCAAGAACCTTCAGGTCAATATCCTTGGAGAGCTTCAGTTTTTTGGAGTGAACCTCGAGCACCTGGATACGTCCATTAAGATCCGGCTTGTCGATCAATATCTGACGGTCGAAACGGCCGGGACGCAGCAGCGCAGAGTCGAGAATGTCGGGGCGGTTGGTGGCCGCCATGATGATTACACCCTTATCGGAGTTAAAGCCGTCCATCTCACTAAGAAGCTGGTTCAGGGTGTTTTCGCGCTCGTCGTTTGAGCTCATCTGCATACCTCTGCCCCGGGTTCGCCCAATAGAATCAATTTCATCAATAAATACAATACATGGTGCTTTCTCTTTGGCCTGTTTGAAAAGGTCGCGAACACGTGCGGCACCCACACCCACAAACATTTCAACAAAATCGGAACCACTGAGTGAGAAAAACGGTACGTCGGCTTCACCTGCCGTAGCTTTGGCAAGCAGGGTTTTACCTGTACCCGGAGGGCCCACAAGCAGAACACCCTTCGGAAGATTGCCACCGAGAGTTGTGAACTTTTGAGGGTTTTTCAGGAATTCCACAACTTCTTCAACCTCAGCTTTTGCTTCCTGAAGCCCAGCAACATCCTTAAAAGAAACTTTGCTCTCTGCTTGTTTATCATACAGGGATGCCTTGTTTTTTCCAATGTTCAGCACCTGCTGGCCGGGGTTCATTCTGCGGAAGATAAATATCCAAAAAGCAATAATGAGGGCGATCGGGATAAGCCATATAAATATCCCGCTGAACCAGTCTTCCTCAATGCGAACGTCATAAATTACGCCATGTTCATCGAAAAGCGAGCGAACCTCATCTCCCTCGAGCATCGTGGTGGTAAATCTGACGTTTTCATCATCTGTTCTGTCCCAACGGCTTTCAGATGGTTCGGGCCTTTCAACAATACCTTCTTCAAAGGCTTTTTCAGAGAATTTCCCCTCAACTTTCGTATTGTTCGTGATAAGAATTTCTTCGACGAAGCCCTGCTGAACATAGTTCAAAAACTCGCTGTATTTAATGCGTTCAGCACTTTCGCCCGGCACAAAATAGAAATTGAAACCAATCAGTACCAGAAAAAGTACCACATAGATCCAAATTGGAAATCTTGGTGCTTTTCTTTCTCCTTTTGCCTGAGAACTTTTTTTATTGTCTGAATCTATTTTCTTTGCCATTTAGGTAATGTTGATAACAAAAAGCGCATGGAATATAACTCTTTTTCCAAAACTCTGCGTAAACGGGTATAGAATAGTAGAAATTAATAGCCGCACTACTCTAAACGGATCGGAAACGATTTTATGCGATATCAAAATATGTCAATACGATAGTCTTGCTCCTCGCCCGTATTGATCGTTAGCTCTTTGTCTTTGTCTGTCATTTTTCCAACAACAACAAAGTCATCAAATTCTGCTTTAAATTTCTCGATCAATGCTTCTGGAAGCGTGAAAAGCATTTCAAAATCTTCTCCACCGTAGAAAGCGTATTTATCCACATCTTCGTTCATTTCGTCGGCTACAGCGCGGGTTTGCAGGGCAATTGGAATAGCCGGAGAATAAATTTCTATTCCCAGATTTGATTGCAGGGCAAGGCGTGAAAGTTCTGAAACCAACCCTTGTGTAACATCAATCATGGAGGTCGGCTTTATCTTGGATTCATGTATAGCTTTTACCAGATCTTTTCTGGCTTTAGGAATTAATTGTTTCTGAATCACCGTTTCGTACTCCTGTAGGTCGGGCTGGAAATGCTGCTTCCGCTCACTCTCCTGCCATGCTTTCTTTTCCCGAAGAAGTACTCGCAGCCCGGCGAGTGCACCCCCAAGATCACCTGTTACACAGATGATATCGTCTTTTTTGGCTCCTGATCTATAAACAGCATCTTTTTCCTTCACAGAGCCCGTAGCCGCCGCCGATATTGCGAGCATCTGATGAGAAGCTGTCGTATCACCACCGCCAAGCTGAACATCATAATCAGCACAAGCAGCCCCGATGCCTTTGTACAGCTGCTCCATCATCTGCACCGAGTATTTATTTGGTATTGCTACTGATATTAATACCTGCTCCGGCTCAGCATTCATCGCATATATATCACTGACTGCGGCCGTCACTATTTTATAACCAAGATGATGAAAAGGCGTGTACGTGAGGTCGAAATGCACGCCTTCAAGAAATATTTCGGAGGTGCTGCAAGTTACATACCCTTCACGCTGACGGGCTACGGAAGCATCATCACCAATGCCTTGCAAAACGGCATCGTTATGCGTTACAGCGAGTGCTTCAAACTTTTTTATGAGCTTGGCAAAGCCAAGATCTTGAATTTGTTGAAATGAGTCTTCATCCATCCTGAAATAAAAAAAGGCATATGCCTACCTAACATGGTCGACAAATGCCTTTCAATCCTTTTTAAGTTAAGAGACTATATCTGGCGTCTGGTAGAGTAATTGATTCTTAAAGTACCTGCATGACGCAGTTCCTGCTGAACATCTGTTACGATACCAAACTCAGAATCCCTGTCTACCCTCAGAGAGACAATGAGCCTGGGCTCTTCCATCAGTTTATCATACATGATATTCCTGATTTCGCCCATATCTTCAATCAAGGCATCATCAATCTGTACCCTGGTTTCGCCAAGCCTGTTGCCCGGTAAACGCTCAGGTCCAATGTAGATGTAGCTTACAAGCCTTTTTTCCTCAATCTTCTCGATGTTTTCCGCTTCTGCAAAATCGATCTGAACCTGGAGCTCAACTTCACGGAGAACGGTAGTTACCATGAAGAAGATGAGGAGCATAAATACAACATCAGGCATCGCGGATGTTGGTACACCCTGCTTCGTGCTTGCTTGTTTCTTTTTAAACTTTGACATCTGTGTTACCCCTCATCCGGTTCTGCGATTGATATTTTCTTCGGGAACATTTCCTGAATTTCCTGCCTTCGCTCACTCTGACGTTCGAGTGAAGTAAAAGGAACACCGAATCTGTCCATCGAAGCCTGATGCCTCAGTTCTGCGTAAGCACCCATCACCTCATCGAGCATGTCGATATAGATGTTGTAAGGAGTACGGCGGTCAGTTTTGATGGAAACAATAGCATCATCCGGAGAATCAGACAAATTCGGGTCAGCCCCAAAATTATTCACAAAGGCTTTCACCCTTTCGCGAACGGTTGCAATTGCAGCCGGCTCTTCATCGATAAGAACCATTCCCTGAGCATTTACAAGAATATTCATCAGGTTCCTCTCGCGTACCGGCGGCGGCTCGATATCGTCTGGAATCGGCGGCAGAACCAGTCCGATTCCGGTATCGACATCGATCGTTGTTACTACGAGAAAGAAAATGAGAAGAAGAAAGGCAATGTCTGCAAGAGACGATCCGTCAATCTCACCACTTTCTCTGTTTCGCTTCTTATTAAGCATGCATTTAAAATTTAAATGTTCCGCGTGTTCCGGTTACTATAATGCCAATCACCATAGCTCCCATCATAAATATCATGGTTGCCATGCCGGCTTCCTGATATGTTCCAAGTGCGGCATACGAGATGAAGAAGACTGCAACTGGTACAATCATTACTGCTACCCTCTTCACTTCAGATTTACCGTTAATCACATTACGAATACCTGCAAATGATATTGCAATGAGACCAATGACAATCAGACCCATAGCCAAGGCTATCGCTACATTATTTATCATAATTTCATCTGTTTAAGTTGCTGTTCTGTCTGATTGTGAATTACACTTCTTCGTCCGGAGTGTCCTGATCAGGAACAATCTGCTTGCCTTCTTTAAGAAGAACAATGGAATCGATAAGTGTGATAGAGCCTTCTTCCATGTCGGAGATCAGCCTGTCGATCTTGGATACGCAATAATTGTAACCTATCTGGAGGATAATACCGGCAAGAAGACCTGCAGCGGTTGTTAGAAGCGCGATCTTAATACCCCGGGCTACAAGGCTTGGAGAAATGTCGGCAGCGGCTTCGATGGCATCAAACGCCTCGATCATACCTACAACCGTTCCAAGGAATCCAAGAAGCGGAGCAATGGAGATAAAGAGAGATAGCCAAACAAGGCCTCTTTCGAGGAAGCTCATTTCAATAGAGCCATAGGTTGTGATGGCTTTTTCAGCAGCATCAATACCTTCATCGGCACGCATCAGACCTGCCTGAAATACGGAAGCAACCGGACCCCTGGTCTTCGCACAAAGTTCTTGTGCAGCGGGAATTCCTCCCTCTTGCAGTGCCTGCTGTACTTCAAGGATAAATTTACGGGTGTTAATGTCGGCAAGGTTCAGTGTGATGATGCGCTCCAGAAAGATAGCTAATCCAAGAATCAGGGCTATCAATACAGGCCACATGAATTCACCACCTTCGTTGAATTTTTCTACGATTACATTAAAAAAGCCAGCATCAGCCCCAGCTTGAAGAAAAAAGAGAGCTAAAGATGAAGTCATACGATTACTCCGCGTTATGTTTTGGTTATGAGCTTAAAATTGAAGCAAAATGATAGATCATTTGAGCCTAAATGTCAAAATACACACGTCTACTTAATGCACAATTAATCCGCTATGATCCTATTAAGCTTTGATTACAAATTGTTAGGGTGGAATATATTAGAACGAAAGGCTAACTGCCAAACCGATTTCGTGTTTATTTTGCCCAAGAGTTGTTTCATTCAAAAAATTATGAATGAATCGGGCACCAATGGTGTGCAAAGAGGTGATTTCACCCACGTCAAAAAAGCAGGCCCTGCAAATACAGTCTTGCAGAAAGATCAGTTTCGGGCTCGTACACGCTCGTAACGTTCGAGGCCCCTGTCGAGAAACTCCTGAAATCGTTCAGCTCGCGTAAAACCGATGATCTGGTCAAGCACAGTTCCAGTGTGCGGATCGAGAATCACATATGTAGGCAAAGCTACAGTGCCTGTTAATTCGAACTGGAATTTCTGATTCTCCGGACCTTTTGCCCCGCCGTCGGTGTAAAGTTTTACTCTCTCCATCTGACTGAACCGCTGCTCAGTATTTTGCAGCGGAAATACGGTCGACTCCATTGCACGGCAGTTGGTGCAGGTATATCCGGTGAAGTCGATGAAAATAGGTCTATTTTCAGCAATGGCACGTTCAACCGACGCGTCGTAATCATCCGACCAAACATCTTCCTGGATTGCGCCACCGCCGGCACTCATTGATCTTACAAGGCTCACATCAGTGGCCTGCCGCGCCGGCAACCAGGCATCCCAGATACCAAGCGATGCACCCAGCAGCCCGGGAGCAAGATAGAAACTGAATAGCAGAAAAGGCATGGCCAGAAGCAAGCGGCCCGTGGTAATGCTCTTGGGCCTCTCCTCACCGTGAAGTGCAAACACGCCGATAATGTACAGACCGGCTAAGAAGAAGAATGTCATCCAGGCTGCAATACCCAGTGGTCTTGATATAATGCCCCAGCCCCAAACAATATCAGCGTTTGACAAGAACTTGACAGCGGCTGCCAATATGATAAAACCGAGAATCACTTTCACCACATTCATCCAGGCACCGCTCTTTGGCAGTGATTCAAGATAACCGGGAAACATAGCAAACAAGACAAAAGGACTTGCAAATGCAGCCGAGAAACCAAGCATACCAATGATTGGATAAAACCATTCACCGCCTGTGGTGGCCGCGAGAATGGCTCCTACAAACGGAGCCGTACATGAAAACGATACGGCGCTGATGGTGAAGCCCATAAACAGCGTCCCAACAATGCCCCCTTTTTCGTTGCTTTGCCTGTTCAGCCAATTGGTAAGCTGGTATGGCAGCCGAAGTTCGAACATGCCAAGCAGGCTTACTCCGAATACTACAAACATCAATCCGATTACCAGGTTTACCCAGGGGTTTGCGGCAAACTGGCTCACACCGCTTACGCCCAGAATAAGCGACAGCAGCGCCCCTAGAGCTGTGAAAATCAGGATGATTGAAATGCCGAAAATGATGGCCTGCCCCCACCCTGTCTTGTTCTGCTCTTTGCCCTGATTTGAGAAATAGGATACCGTAAGCGGTATAAGCGGGAACACGCAGGGAGTGAGCAGGGCCGCCAGGCCCGCAGTAATTGCCAGCCAAAGATAAGCCCACATATTATCCGTGGGAACCCCTGCATCACTGGTAAGCTCGAATGATTCATCCTGGGCGATGGCTGCCTCCTCATCCGGGAAATCCGTGAAAGGATCATCAGAAATGCCGGCAAGTACAATGTCGCCTTCGATCTGTTTGGTTTTTGGCGGCAGGCACGAAACATCGTCGCACACCTGGTAGAGAACCTCCAGAACTATGCGCTGAGGGCCCTCAAGTTCGGGCCTGAAGGCGATGGGTATGGTGAACTCAGCTCGTTCTGAATGCCAGCCCAATTCTTCGTTGAAATTGGGATCGAAAACAATCGGCGCTTCTGTCTCTTCAATGCCTCCTGCAATTGCCATACCGGGCCTGCCTGAAGAAAATGTGGTAGGATAAGGCCCCGCATCCGGATCGTTGTGAACTGAATACAGGTGCCAATCGCCATCTATTGTGGCCTCAATCCTGACATTGAAAATCTCACCGGCCTGAACCGTTTCCGGTGCCTCAATGATCCGGTAATCGACCGGATCGAGAAGCTGTCCATATACAAAAAATGGGGATAACGCCCACAAGGCGATCCCCATAACGATTCCAATTTTTCTCATTGGTTAATCAATTTTAAAGTGCCGGCGCAGCCGACGGCAATTTAATCTTCTTTAACTACCCAAACCTTAACTTTTGGTTTTAGCTCACCAAGAACGTCAACGGTTGCTGTGTACTCTCCCAGGGTTTTAATATCCTGATCGAGGGTAATCTTTCGACGATC
>PWWL01000074.1 GCA_003561515.1 Balneolaceae bacterium | reverse complement strand
GCCAGCGGACTCATCTCAATCGGGTAATCTGTGATGAACGTGGGCTGGATTAGTTTTGGCTCTACGGTTTCGCCGAAGATCTCGTCAATGAGCTTGCCTTTGCCCATTTCAGGCTCAACGTCTATTCTCAGCTTCTTGGCGATGCTGCGGATCTCTTTCTCCGATTTATTCGACAGGTCATAACCGGTCTCTTTTTCGATCGCCTGGTACATGGGTATTCGCGGCCAGGGAGCTTTGAAGTCGATCTCATGTAAACCTACCTTCACTTTGGTTGAACTGTGCAGCGTAACCGCAACGTGCTCAATCATTTTCTCCATAAATTCCATCATCCAGTTGTAGTCCTTCCAGGCCACATACAGCTCAACCTGTGTAAACTCGGGATTGTGAAAGCGGGAGAGGCCCTCATTTCTGAAATCCTTCGAAAATTCATAGACGCCGTCAAATCCACCCACGATCAGCCTTTTCAGGTATAGCTCGTTGGCGATGCGCAGGTAGAGATCAATGTCGAGTGCATTATGGTGTGTTTTGAATGGCCTTGCCGATGCGCCACCATAAATCGGCTGCAAAATCGGGGTTTCAACTTCCAGATAACCGCGCTCGTTCATAAAGTCGCGCATTGCCTGAACCATGCGAGTCCGCTTAACGAATACTTCTTTCACATGTGGATTCACAATCAGGTCGACATAGCGCTGCCTATACCGCAATTCCTTATCAGCAAATGCATCGTATGTGACTGTTTCGCCCGATTCGGTTTCCACTTCTTTCGGTGTAGGTATGGGCCGAAGGGTTTTGCCAAGAAATTCAAACTCCTCGGCATGCACGGTGGTTTCACCCGTTCTGGTTTTAAAAACAAATCCTTTGATTCCAACGAAATCACCGATGTCGGTCAGTTTCTTGAAAACGGTATTGTATTCTTCAACACCCACATCATCGCGGCGAATGTAAACCTGAATCACTCCGCTTGAGTCCTGAAGGGTAAAGAACGATGCCTTGCCCATGATGCGTCGTGTCATAACCCGGCCTGCCAGCGAAACTTTTTCACCACTTTCCGGCACATCTGTATCGATAAACTTTACCGGGTTGTCGAGTATCTCTAAAGAATTGTGTGTTACGGCATAACCGTAAGGGTAGGGGTTGACGTCTAGTTTTCGAAGTTGCTCAAGTTTGTCTCTGCGTATCTGTTGCTGTTCGCTTAAAGAGGGTTCAGCCTTACTCATTTAGGTTTTATTAGCGTATTTTATCGTTATATAGAAACCTCTTAATTTACGAAAATTCGTGGCAACAGACACTCCCATTTTAGTATGTTGCGCTCAAATCAAACAATACCGACAAAGAGCATTTGCAGTTGGATAATGAATAAGGAGTGTCAGCCACATGAATTTGATCATCGATATTCAAACAGAAGCAGTGCTTAAAAAACTTGAACACCCTTTCCTGCCGAACGATATTACTGCCGGATTTCAGCCATTCTACGTTGAGACACGAGGGGGAGACCTCGATCAGTCGGAAAGTATAACAGGGTCCATGCTAATCAAGAAAATGGCTGAGCAGTACATGAGGATTCCGAAAATTGATGTGTTTACAAAAAGGTATGAGAAGCCCCGGGCGTTTGTTAGCGAACAAGAAGTTTCCGTCAGTTTTTCACATACCGACCACGCCCTGGTCGCGGCTATTTCAAGAAACTGCAATGTGGGAGTCGACATGGAGAGAACAGGCAGAAATGTACATCAGAGGCTGAAAGTCAGGATGAAGCATCCTGATGAAAGGGATACTCTCTATGAGAACCTGGAACCAATTAGAATCTGGACGCTAAAAGAAGCAGCATTAAAAATGATCGGTACAGGCTTAAGAAAACCGATGAATAGTCTGATAATAAATAGGGAAGACGATAGTCTATTTAGTGTGCAGTTTGACGATGGAAAACAGGCAAAAATTTGTAGTTTTAAATATCAGTACTATTGGATTTCCATTTGCTACCATAATAACACCGTATCATCTCATTAAAAAGGAGTTATTGACCAATGAATATTTCATCATATAGCCGTGAAGAGCTTACGTCAGGCTTGAAGCGCGCAAAAAAAAATCGGAAAATACCGGCGGCACCTGTCCGGATCCTGTTCTCACCAACAAGAATAAACAGTGAGAACATCGAGGATGTATTTCGAATCTACTCAGGTATCAGTAAAGACGATTTTGATACGGTAATCATCGTTGAATCGCACCCCGGAAGTGCTGAAAAAAAATTGCCGATGCCTTCGTTCAAGTCTGTTGAAACTCCTCTTGGAGAAGTTTTCGCAAACGACAAGCTCCGAAATGACTTCTGTGATGAAGATGATGACTTTTTTATCAACGACGATGCATTTGATGATGAGGTGTGCCTGTACGACCAATTAATGGTGCTTCAGTGTGCGCTTGAGGATTTCACGGTTCTCAGTATCCAGATAACGGATGAGAATTCGTTTATCGTCAAGGAGCTTGCATTTGCCCTCGAAGAGATCTTATCTGCAAGAAATGCCCTTATTGTATTCTGTTGCGATTTGGATGAATCACATTCGTACGAACTCGCAGATCTTATGTCGTTTTACGAAAAT
>PWWL01000167.1 GCA_003561515.1 Balneolaceae bacterium | reverse complement strand
TCGGATCGGCCCTGGTGGCAGGGTTGATACTCTCCAAAACAGTCATAGGTCGCTATGCCTTTGCGATTGGCAGCAATGAAGAAGCAGCCAGGTTAAGCGGTGTTAACATTCTCAAATGGAAAACGATTATTTATGCAACAGGCGGCTTTTTTATTGGTATTGCAGGTGTAGTGATTTCCGCCCGATTGAATTCTGCTCAGCCTGCTTTGGGTCTAGGATATGAGCTGGACGCGATTGCTGCAGCAGTTATCGGTGGTGTATCACTGAGCGGTGGTGATGGCACCATGTTAGGCACGATTATTGGTGCATTCATTATCAGCACTTTGACCAATGGCCTGCGGATATTGGCTGTTCCCCAAGAATGGCAGATTGTTGTCACAGGTTTGATAATCATTTTGGCAGTCTATCTGGATATTGTTCGCAAAAGAGCTAAATCCAGTTAGTTCAAAAACTTATTGCATTGCTATTCGCCTTAATAAAAGTAATGCATTAGGTTTGAAAGAGAACTACGAACAACGAAATTAAAAAGGAGGTGGTTGCATAAGAAATTTGCATGTGTAGGTTGTGTTCGATTTGTTCACATAAAGTTAAGAATATAGGAGAAAAGAAATGAAATCCAAAAGTTTTTTGACCATATTTGCAAGCCTGTTGATTATCCTGGCATTGCTGGTTGCCTGTGCTCCTGCAGCAGAGGAACCAGCACCAGTAGATGAACCGGCACCCGTAGAAGAACCAGTCGCTGAAGAAGAGGAACTCTTTGTTCCAGTAATCTCAAAGGGCTTTCAACACGCTTTTTGGCTCGCGGTAAGGGCTGGTGCTGAACGTGCTGCAGAAGAATACAATGTGCGCATCACCTTCGAAGGCCCCGAAACAGAGGCCATGGTCGATCGCCAAATGGATATGCTGCAAGTCGCCATTGACCGAGATCCAGATGCGATTTGTTTCGCAGCTGTTGACTCTTTGGCTGCCGTTCCATTGCTTGAGCAAGCCCAGGAAAAAGGGATTCCGATCATCGGTTTTGACTCCGGTGTCGACAGCGACATCCCCCTGGCTACCGCAGCCACAGACAACGTCGCAGCCGCTGCGTTGGCAGCCGACAAGATGGTTGAACTGATTGGTGGTTCAGGTGAAGTTGCTGTTATTGCTCATGATAACACCAGCCGAACGGGTATTGACCGTGTTGCAGGCTTCAGAGATCGCATCGAATCAGAATATCCAGATGTTACCATCGTTGATATTCAATACGGTGGCGGTGATCACCTGCGTTCAACCGACCTCGCAGCAGCCATCATCCAGGCTAACCCCGATCTGAAGGGTTTCTTCGGTGCCAACGAGGGCTCCATCATTGGTGTTCTCAATGCAGTAACCGAATTGGGCCGTGATGATCTTGTGATCATTGGTTATGACTCCGGTCAACAGCAGCTCGATGCCATCCGCTCGGGTCTGCAAGCCGGTGCAATCACCCAGGATCCCATTGGCATTGGTTACAAATGTGTTCAAGCCGCTGTATTAGCTGTTCGTGGCGAAACACTGCCCGAGTTCATCGACACCGGTTTCCACTGGTTTGATGCCAACAACATTGACGACCCAGATATTGCTGCACTCCTCTACGAGTAGTACACAGCGAATACCTGAACGTCTAACGAACTAAAAACAGAGAGGCTGTCCCACAAGGATGGCCTCTCATGGTATAAAAGGCACAATAAATACTACACAGTTAAGCGGAGGCTAACGGATGATTTTATGTTGCGGTGAAGCGCTGATTGATTTCATACCCACTGGTGACAAAAAAGCTTATCGGCCCTGTCCGGGTGGATCCATACTGAATATTGCTGTGGGACTTGGACGTATGAAAATTCCTGTCAGTTTTCTTTCTCGATTATCCACAGATATATTCGGTCAGATGCTGACAAACCACCTGCTTGATAACCAGGTCAACCTTGATTACTGTCCACAAGTTGATGGACAAACAACGTTGGCCTTCGTTAGCATTGACGAAAGAACCTCTCCCGAACCACAATATGCCTTTTATGCTCAAGGTGCAGTTGACCGGGAGATGCAAAAGTCAGACCTACCAGAACAACTGCCTAAAGACGTAGTTGCTTTGCATTTTGGCTCGATCTCCATGGTGTTGGAACCGGGTGCCAGCACCTTGGAAACATTAATGCAGCGAGAAAAACGTAAGCGGATCATAACACTTGACCCAAATGTACGACCGATCGTGATTGCAGATTGGGATGCCTACCGCTCACGATTTAAAGATTGGTTATCTTGTGTGGATATTCTTCGGCTGAGCGAGGTAGATTTTGAACTTCTCTACCCGGGAGATAAGATCGAAAACCTGCTCCCCAACTGGTTCGACCTCGGTGTTCGTTTGGTGGTTTTGACACGCGGCGGTGATGGTGCTGACGGTTATCTACCTGATGGCACGATGGTTTCAGTTCCGGCTAATAAAGTCGAAATTAGGGATACAGTTGGTGCAGGCGACACATTCTTTGCTGGAATCCTGACGTATCTATACGAAAACGGGTTTTTAACGGACCGAGAAAGGCTTGCCCTCATCCCACCTACCGATTTAGAAGCTTGCATCGCCTT
>PWWL01000216.1 GCA_003561515.1 Balneolaceae bacterium | reverse complement strand
GGTTTGGAAGTGCATGCCCTGCCGGTCACCAACTCATCTGAAACACAATTGGTGGCCAATTCCCTGGTGGATCGCGGCATCGACGTATTTTTTGCCCTTCCCGACAACATTATTTTTTCCTCCTTTGAAGTCATAAGAAGGGTGTGTAGCGATGCTGGAGTTCCCATTTTCACCAGCGAGGCCGGACTTGTGGCGCGAGGAGCTGTGGCTGCTTACGGAGCCGATTTTTACGAATGGGGGTATCAGGCCGGAGAACAGGCCGTGGAATTTCTGGATAGCGACGGGACCGTTTTGCCCACTGCTGAAAGCGTAAAGCTGCGCAGAAAGGTTTACAATGAAGAGGCTGCCGATAAATTTGGATTGGAAGTTATTGCCGGTTTTGAACCCCTGGAACTCTGATGTTTTATCTGACTGCCATCACTTTGGGATTAGCGCTCGGGGCACTTTGCCTCGGAATATTCATTTCGCTGAGGATATTCAACTTCCCGGATATTACAGCAGACGGTAGCTATACACTCGGGGGCGTTATCACGGCCATCGGGCTGGTCGCGGGTTGGGGAATTGTCGAAACTTTGATCCTGGCCACGGTGGCCGGAATGATTGCCGGTACAGCCACAGGCTTGATCCACACCCGCATGAAACTCAACAGCCTCCTGAGCGGAATACTGGTAATGACCGGTCTTTACTCCGTCAATCTGGCGATACTCGGTCGGTCCAATGTACCAGTTCCATTTGACAGTGCGAGCGTTTTTAATTATTTGCAGCCATTTGCCGAGCGAACCTACAATGAACTCCTCACCCTGTTGATCATATTTGCTCTCCTGGTGGTTTTTCTGACCTGGTTGCTCAAAACCGACTTTGGACTCTCCATGCGCGCCTCGGGCAACAATCCCAATATGGCCCGCGGCTTTGGGGTGAATGCCAATTTTATAAAAGTCATCGGACTCGCCATTGCGAATGGATTTATTGCCATCAGTGGCTTTCTGGTTGTGCAACTCCAGGGTTTTGCCGACATCAATATGGGAGTGGGCATTGTGATATTGGGCCTCGGTGCTGTAATCATTGGCGAGAGCCTGATGAATATACTGGGCTGGACGAAAATGTGGATTCGGATTGGGGGTGTGATTATCGGTTCGGTGGTGTTCAGACTCATTATTTCGCTGGTACTAAGTGCCGGAGTGGATCCGATTTGGATCAAATTACTCACTGCAGTTGTGGTATTGGTAATCGTCGGAATACCCGGACTAATTCCGTCCATCGGCAAACGCATCAAACTCGAATAGTGGATTATGCTGGAAATTAATGGAATTAGCAAGAAATTTTATTCGGGAGCAGGTGAGAAAACCACCGCGCTGAGAGATGTGAATCTACACCTGGAGAAGGGCTCCTACACGGTGATTGTCGGCGGTAACGGAAGTGGAAAATCCACTTTGCTGAATTTAATTGCCGGTAATTTGGACTGTGATGAAGGTGAAATACTGCTGGATGGAAGAACCATTCACAAATTACCGGATTACCGCAGGGCCAAGTGGGTGAGCAGGATATTTCAGGACCCCGCCGCAGGCACTGCCCCTGACCTCACTTTGGCTGAAAACTTCCGGCTCGCAGCGGTGCGAAAAAACCGCAAGGGTCTCAAACTCGGAATAAACCAGTCATTTCGCAGAGAAGTGGCAGCCAGACTGGAACAACTGGAACTCGGATTGGAGAAAAAACTCGACAATCCGGTTTCACAGCTTTCAGGAGGTCAGCGGCAGGCGGCTACGCTTTTGATGGCGACTTTTGTAAAGCCCGATATTCTTCTCATGGATGAGCCCTCGGCTGCCCTCGATCCCAAATCGGCCCGAATTGTGATGCAACTGGCAGCAGACATCATTTCAGAACAGGATCTGACGGCTTTTTTAGTCACCCATCAGATGACAGAGGCTGTGAAATACGGGGAAAGGCTTTTGCAATTTCGCGATGGACGGGTGATCAAAGATTTGGATGCCCGGGCCAAAGGAAAATTGGAGCCCGGTGACCTGCTAAAATGGTTCCAGCAGGATTTGGAGTGATAACATCCTGTTAGTTGCAAGTTTTATGCAAATGAAAAAAGGGTTACAACTTTGATAGTCGTAACCCCTTGAAATTCAGTGGGCGATGATGGATTTGAACCAACGACCTCCTGCTTGTAAGGCAGGCGCTCTAAACCAACTGAGCTAATCGCCCCTGTTTTAAGAACTGCACTTCTCTTCAGAAGCGGACGCAAATATACAGCTTTTTTAGATAATGCAACCCCCCTCCAAATTTTTTTGAAAAAAACCTTTTGCGCCTCGTCATTGACCAATGCGGCCTTTTTGTCTCGAACTGATTTCAGCTCTCAGTTTCTCAAGCATTTCGCCATTTTTGTGGTACAGCACATTGTACCTCTCGCCGGAAATAACCAACTCCAAGCCGAAGATGCTTTTTCGGCTGAGGTGCCACAAAACTGCCAGTGCAATCACGATCAATCCGGCCCACCAGATTAATGTCAACAGCAGCAATCCCATGGCGAGGAAAATCAAGGGACCGGCCAGGGAGGGAGTGTGCTTTGCAACAAAAACCCCCTCGATTTCATCCAGCGG
>PWWL01000393.1 GCA_003561515.1 Balneolaceae bacterium | reverse complement strand
TTCACCGAGGCCGGCATGTGGTACGACTATTTTTCCGGGGAAGAGATCGAGGTCACTGTCGACATGGTTGGCGACTCCTACTCCATGGATCTTCCGCCGGGCGTATTCCACATCTTCACCACCGAGCCGCTGGAGACGCCTCCTGCCGGACTCGCTCCCACATCCGCCGGAGAAGGCTTTGAATCCGATTTGCAGGCCGACCAGCCTCAGACCTTTGCCCTCAATCAGAACTACCCGAACCCGTTCAACCCAGTCACCACGATTACCTACGACCTTCCGCAGGCCGTCAAGGTGGAGCTGCAGGTGTACAACGTGCTCGGACAGCGGGTGGCGACCCTGGTCAGCGAACACCAGCAGGTCGGATCCTACACGGTGAACTTCGATGCCGGCCGGTTGGCCAGCGGCACCTATTTGATCCGCCTGCAGGCCGGTGAGCATACCTTCACCCGGAAGATGATGTTCGTTAAATAGTATCCTATTAGCGCCAAGCTAATCCCGTAAAAGGGGGATAATTGTTCTTTGAAACTTTTGCAAAGTACCTACAGGTAGCCAATCCTGTCTGGAAAGGTTTGACCAACCACCGGAAGCGAGTCTTGCGTAGTCATCAGAGATGATGGCACGAAGCGTAGACAGCGAGTGTAAAAGCCGTGTGATAGAGCCTCGAAAGCTATTTTATTGTCGGAGTTTCTGAGGTATATGATATCAGGAACCATGTTGCACAGTCCAAACAGGTCCGGGCTGAGCGATCTGACCGGGATCCGAGAGCAGGGCAAATACACAACGGGCACTTACGGGAACTTGGGAGAGCCTCCCGCCTCCACACGTAACTTCCCGGTAACGGACAACCGGGTTATAACAAGTCCAGGCAGTACCGGTAAGGAGTTGCCACCGTCTACTGCGTTAAGGAAAGAGCAACCCCGCAAGGTGGTATCGAAGTCGAGGGAAACCGAAGACGACGAGATGGGCGAAGGCAGTCATAGCCTGTTCATGGTACCGTTTGAACGGTGGGAAATCAGCTCCGTGAAAGCCACCAAGTAGGAAAGGGACAGGCCTGTTTATGGAGCTGTGTTTTAGAAACAAACCATTGACCGGATCAATGAATCCTTTGTCAACGAAAGAAATACAGATAGCGGAAAGAGCAAGGGCTCACAGGGAGGTGCCCCTGAAAACCCTGCCCCCGGTCCGTTATGTCGAGATCCCGAAAGGGACCACGGGTAAAATGCGGGCATTGGGCATATCGGCGGTCTCGGATCGTATTGCCCAAATGGTAGTAAAGCAGCAGTTAGAACCACAGCTGGATCCGATCTTTCATGAAGATTCCTATGGGTATCGACCCGGAAAGTCGGCCATTCAGGCTGTGGAGACTACGCGCCGACGCTGTTGGCGGCAGAATTGGGTGATAGATATGGATATCAAGGGATTCTTTGACAATCTGGATCATGATCTGATAATGCGCGCCTTGCGGAAGCACACGGCAAACCCGTGGATACTGTTGTATGTGCAACGATGGTTGGAAGCTCCGCTTCAAAGAGAAGACGGGAGTCAACACGAACGAGTGAAAGGCACGCTGCAAGGAGGCGTCAGTTCTCTGCTGGCAGATCTGTTCATGCATTACGCCTTTGACGAATGGCTGCGGCGTCACCACCCGAACATACAGTTTGCGAGGTACGCCGATGATGGCATCGTACATGCGAAAACGCAAAAGCAGGCAAGATTCATACTTGAACGGATTCGGAAGCGTCTCAGACAGTGCGGTCTGGAACTCCATCCGGAGAAAACCCGGATCGTCTACTGCAAGGACAGTGACCGAACGGGCAGGTATGAACACGTGTCTTTCGATTTCCTCGGCTTCACTTTTCAACCACGTCGGGCGAGGAATCGCCATGGAAAATTCTTTGTGAGTTTTCTTCCGGGCATAAGCAAAAAGGCAGCAAATGAGATCCGAAACCGGATACGCAGTTGGCGTCTTGGAGCGACTCGAAACAACCAGAGTCTGGAGGAGATTGCGAAGTTGGTTAATCCCCACGTGCGTGGATGGATTAACTACTATGGCAGATTCTACAAATCAGCTCTTTATCCAATATTACGATGCCTGGATAGGGCAATGGTATATTGGGTACAACGAAAATTCAGACGTTTCCACCGCCATCACCGCCGGGCATGGTACTGGCTGGGAGGTGTGGCGAAGCGGAATCCCCGGATGTTTGCGATGTGGGAGTTTGGAATACGACCAGCGGCTGGACCATAAGAGCCGGATGAGCTGAGAAGTTCACGTCCGGTTCTGTGAGGGCCTGGGGGTGTGATTCCCCCGGGCTACTCGACTTACGATCTATGTAACCTCGCGCATAGCCGGACAAAGGGTTCTGGACTCGGTTACCCGCTTCATTGAGAAGCGGCTTCGGTTAAAGGTAAACCGTGCAAAGAGTGCGGTAGACCGCCCATGGAACCGAACATTTCTGGGTTATTCGGTAACGATGCACTACAAGACGCGGCTGAAAATTGCCCCGCAATCGGTGCAGCGGTTCCGCAAGAAGCTCAGAAACCTGTTCCGACAAGGCAACGGACAAAGCCTGTCCAAACTGATCGCCAGACTTGTGCCTGTG
>PWWL01000020.1 GCA_003561515.1 Balneolaceae bacterium | reverse complement strand
GTGATATCTGAATCTGATGGAAAGTGGTACGATTTCGACTTGTTGAGCAAAGAAGGCAAGAGACTTAAAACCATCTGGACGAATATACAAATCAGTGAATCAAGATCGCTTGGTATCGGTGTGGATATCACGGAAAGAAAAGAGATTGAAGAAAAACTGCGTGAGAATGAAGAGTGGCTCTCTTTAACCACAGGCAGTGCCTCCATTGGTAAATGGGAATGGAATCCCCAAACCGGTGAGATTATCATTGACCAGGTATGGGCAGGACTGATTGGCTACACAGTGGATGAGTTGGAGCCAGTGAATATAGACACCTGGAATGAACTTGTGCATCCCGATGATTATGAACGGTTCGAAAAGGCATACGAAGAATACGCAGCCGGGAAGAAGGAAATGTATGAGTGCGAAGTACGCATGAAGCATAAAGACGGCGAATGGATATGGATTCTGGACCGCGGCCGGGCAATCGAATGGGACGATGAAGGGCGCCCGCTGCGGCTTGTGGGTACGCATATCGATATCTCCGATAAGAAAAAATATGAAGAAAGTCTCGCATATCAGGCATCATTGCTCGCCAATGTATCGGATGCTGTAATATCGACAAATCCGGAATTTATTATTCTCACCTGGAATAATGCCGCTGAAAACGTTTATGGTTGGAAGAGTGAAGAGGTAGTAGGGAAAAATTTAGGATCTCTTTTAAGAACTGAATTTGAACCGGGCGAAGACAAGCAATCGGCAGAGAATAAATTGTTGGAAAGTGGCTCTTGGCATGGTGAGATTGTTCATGTTACAAAAAGCGGGAAAAGGAAAAACATCCTCAGCTCAGTAACTCGCATCAAAGACGCCAAAGGAGACTTTAGCGGAGTTGTGGCTGTGAACAGGGATATTACGGAGAGAAAGTCATTCGAAAAGGAGGTCAGCCTTCTTGCAAACGTATTTTTGGAATCGAATACTGCGCTGGCGGTAACAAATCATCATACCAATAAACTCGAAAGGGTAAATAGGGCCTATGCCAAGTTGTTTGGATATGATGAAGAGGAGATGGTGGGAATGGATATCCATGACCTCTACCCTTCAGACGCCAGGCAGAGAACGATCAATACAGTTGATGAACTTGAAAAGAAAGGCCAGGTTACATTCGAAGCGGTGCTTAAACGGAAAGATGATTCCGTTTTCGAAAGCATCGTGAACCTGTCGCTGGTTGCCGAGAGTGATTCACAAGCTTCATACCGAATCAGTACCGTTCAAGATATTTCTGAATTGAAAAAAACTCAGAAGCAGCTGGTTTATGAACGACAACGATTTGAACTTGCGTCAGGCAGTGTTTCGGATGTGGTTTGGGAGTGGAATCCCGAGTCACGTAAACTTTGGTGGGGAGAAGGTCTTGAAACTCTGCTTGGTTACAGGAAAGAAGACTATGAGGGAGATCTTGATTTTTGGAAGAATCACATCCATGAAGATGACAGAGAACGCGTAGTAAGCTCCATGACGCACGCAGAAACATCGGATGCCCGGGAATGGGAAGCGGAATATAGATTTTTTGCGGCCGATGGATCTATCCGAACTGTGAAAGATTCTGCAGTACTGATTCGTGATGAAAATAATGAGCTGCTTCGTGTTATCGGCGCCATGGTGGATGTGACGCAGCTTCTCGAGTATCAGGAAGCACTGCAACTTGAAAGAAACCGGTTTGAACTGATTGCCAAAAGCTCGAACGATGTGCTATATGATTTTGATATCGAAACGATGACGGTTTGGTGGAGCGAAGGCTGGCAGACACGTTTTGGGTATGCCGATGATGGCGTGGAAGACAGCCTTGTATGGTGGAGTGATAACATCCACCCGGAAGACAGGGAAAGGGTTAATGAAAGTGTTTTTGCAGCCATAGATGATGGCAGCAGTTTTTGGGTAGGGCGCTACAGATTTAAAAACGGCGAAGGTGAGTATAGGTACGTGATCGATAAGGGCTACTTCATAAAAAATCAGGACGGTAAGTCCGTAAATCTGGTAGGCACGATTTCTGACATTACAGCCGATATTGAAGCCCGAGAAAACCTCAAGGCTTCAGAAGAACAGTATAGATTATTATTTGAATTGAGCCCATTGCCGATGTTTATTTACGACCCTGAGACACTGCATTTTATATCAGCCAACAACTCGGCAGTGGAAAAATACCTTTACACGGAAGAAGAATTGAAAAAAATGAAAATATTTCAGCTTCATCCGCAGTCGGATCATAAAGAGATAATGAGTGAAATTACGTCGAACCTGAAACAGAAAAGAACAGGATTTGATGTTTGGCCACAGGTAAAAAAAACGGGTGAAAAAATACTCGCAGAAATCTCGGGCTCAGAAATTCATTACGAAGGAAAAGTTCGTCGTCTTGTCGTTATTAACGACATTACCGAGCAAAAGAAGGCGGAAGAACTAGCCATCAGTGCAATTGTAGAGGGAGAGGAACGTGAACGCCAACGAGTGGCAAAAGAGCTCCATGACGGCCTCGGTCAATATCTGTCTGCGGCGAACATGAATTTGGAGACCGTTTATGAAGATGCAAAAGACATTCACGAACCATACCGTTCAGTCTTCAGAAATGGGCTAAAATTGTTAAATCATGCCATATCGGAAACCAGGAGTATATCTCAAAACCTTCTGCCAAAAGCTATCCAAGATTATGGGCTGGAGCTCGGCATCGAATCACTTATAAACCAACTGAGGGGCACCAATAATGTTAAATTTTATCTGTACCAAAACCTTGATAATGTTGATATTCCTGATAATATTCAGATAAACGTATATCGCATTGCCCAGGAGGCAATAAATAATGCATTGAGGCACGGAGAACCAAAAACGGTGAACGTTCAGCTCATTTTTTCAAAAGGGGAAATACTGCTTACCGTTGAGGATGATGGTAAAGGATTTGATCCTGATAATGTTCAGAAAGGCATTGGGTTGCAAAGTATGAAAACCCGAACGGGGGCAATGTCGGGAAGTATTGAAATAATCAGTAATAAAAGGAAGGGCACCATTGTTTCGGTTGCGGTTCCTACTTAAAAAAAGAAAATGGCTAACATAAAAGTACTTCTGGCAGACGATCACAAAATTGTTCGTGATGGCATTAAGCTGATGCTTGAATCGCAAGCGGGAATCGATGTAGTTGCAGAGGCCGAAAATGGTATTAAGGTACTAAAGAAGCTTGAAGAGCAGGTTGTTGACTTGATTGTGATGGACATCAACATGCCCGAAATGGACGGTGTAAACGCCACAAAAGAAATAAAAGACAAATATCCCGATGTAAAGGTGTTGGCCCTTACTATGAGTAATGACGACCTGCACATTCGGCAGATGATACAGGCGGGGGCTTCCGGCTATATTATGAAAAGCGCGGGCCGCAATGAGCTGAAAGATGCAATCTACACCATCATGGATGGCAAGCATTACTTTAGTGATGAAGCCACGCAGAGTATCATGATGGATCTTGTGAAAGGGAAAGGAAAATCTTCTAGTCCTGACCCCATACATATTACCGATCGAGAGCTGGAGATTCTCGAACTTATTGTGAAAGAGTTTACGAACCAGGAAATCGCGGAAAAACTTTATATCAGTTCTCGAACTGTAGACGCCCACCGAAGAAACCTATTGCAGAAAACCGGAGCTCGGAACACGGCCGGCCTTGTTAAATATGCATTTCAGCATAATCTGGTTTCGCCTAAAGATGAATAACCATCGGTGCTTAAGCTATTTTCGCGTAGGCAGAAAAACCTACCATGAGCTAATGAAAATAGGCATATAAGCGAATAGTCCATCCTTCGCTCAATCTTTAGATTGGTTGATGGACTTCAGTCAACACTTGAAAATTATTATCATTGCAGAACAAAGCCCGCATGCCGAAACGCTGGTCTCGATGATTAACGGTACTTTGGGGCATTCGGCTCAGGTATCAATTGTAGACCCCGGTAACATAGAGAAACTGCAGGAGAGAGGATCTGTGGATGTATGTTTAATCGATTTAATGAGTTTTGATGGGCCGGTTGTTAATACGATCACAGAGTTGAGAGAAAAACAGCCCAATGCGAAAATTATAGCACTTCACATATACAACACCCCCGAGCTTATAAAGCCGCTCTACAATGTTGGAGTGGATGGATATCTGTATCACGAGCCGGCAAAAAAAGATCTAACTGAAGCACTTGATAAAGTACTGAACGGTGAAACTTATGTACCGTCTTTTTTCTCTTTAGGGTAAAATGCCTACGCATATACTCAGTTAAATGGTAGTGAAAGTGTACATGTAAAAATACGCTTTTTACGTCTTACAGGTTGATTTAATAAGACGTAACATTGACTATATAGACTGAAATCATAAATTCTAACTACCCAGGTCTTTAAAAAGCTGTGAATTTACCGGAAGATTTTCTTTTCAATGCCCTGCCGGGCCCCGCCGCAATTGTTGATACCAACGGCAATATCATCTCATCAAATAATAAATGGAACAGTTCTGATTACAGCTGTCAGTTTATGGGAGAACACTGCGATACGAGTAATTATTTCTCTCATTGTGAAAAGGCAATTCAGGCAGGCAACGACTATGCCCTGAAGTTGGTGTTTGGCCTCAGGAGGGTTCTCGACGGGGAAAAGGAATCATTCCAGATAACGGTTCCTTCGAGCGAAGGCTACCAAAAAAAATGGAGTAAAGTATCTATTCAAACAAGTGGGATGAGCCATGGTTGTGCGCTCATCATTTTTGAAGATGTGACCAAAACCATGCAATCGGTTCAGTCCCTCCGGGAGTCCGAAGAAATTTATAGTCAGCATTTCAAAAACTCGATGGCAGGTATCATACTTGGAACTCCGGAGGGTAAAATTATGGAAGCGAATCCGGCTGCTTGTAAAATTCTTGGTTACACAAAAAGCGAACTTCTTGAAGGAAACAGAGAATTGATTTTGGATCCCACAAATCAGTTAAATAAGAAATCGTATGAAGTACGAGAAAAAAAATCGATTTATGAAGGTGAGAAAGAATACATCCACAAAAATGGCAGCCGTATCATAGTTGAAGCGTCATCACTGCTCTATCGTAATGAAAATGGAAATCTAAGAACGATCAATACGTTTCGCGACAAGAGCAAGGAAAAAGAGACACTCCGTGAACTGCAAAATGAGCGCAGATTTACGAAAGCGGCAATTAATGGAATACCAAACGCTTTTTTTGTTCTTGATGAACAACTAAAGCTGCTGCAGTGGAACGACTCATTTATCGAAGAAATGGGGTACGATGAAAAGGCCCATTTAAAATTCAGCGTTCTCGAAATTATCGCAAAAAAAGACCGTGAGCGGGTTTTGAGGGTTGTTAAAGATGTTTTTGTAAATGGAACAGGTCATACAATTGCCGAGGTTCAAACTCAGGGAAAAGGTTTAAGGCATTTCCACTTTTTTGCAAACACATTCAAAAACAATGGAAAAAAATATCTTGTAGGTACCGGCACAGACATAACAGATATTATTGCAACTGAAAAAGAGAAAGACAGGAATTATGAGCTGATATCTCAGCTTTTTGAAAGTTCTCAAATTGGAATGCTAATGATAAGCCCTGAAAACCGTGTTTTGAAGGTGAATGATAGTTTTTCCAGACTTTTTGGGTATAAAAAAATTGAGATTATAGGTGAGGATGTCGATAAGCTAATAGTACCTGAAAAAGACCGGGTTGAAAATGAGACTTTTAACCGAGAAGTTTTTTCAGGTCAAATACTTAAAAAAGAAGCCATTAGAATTGCTAAAGATGGCAGGAAATTAAATATTGTGGTAAATACTGTTCCAATAATTGAAGATGGTGAGGTAGTGGCTGCATACGGCATCTACGTTGATGTTACTGAACAGAAGCAACTAGAAGCCCGCATCCAAAGATCACTGCGCGAGAAAGAGATCTTGCTTCAAGAGGTTCACCATAGGGTGAAGAACAATCTTGCAATTATTGCTGGCCTGTTAGACTTACAAATTCTCGAAGAGGAAGACAGCTTGATTGAAAGCAAGCTGAATGAAGTTCGTAGCAGAATTTTTTCCATTGCAAAAATTCATGAAGGCCTTTATGAAAAAGAAGATGTGGTTGAAATCAGATTTGATGATTACTTACAAAGTGTGGCCGAGGCACTGCCTCAAAGTAATTTTAGTGATCAGATAGATGTGAACATCAAACTAAATCTTGAAGCTGTAAAGCTTAATCTGAATCAGGCTGTGCCATGCGGACTAGCAGTGAACGAGCTTATGAATATTGTTCTCGCCGGGGAATCACTCGAAGGAGACATCAAACTATCACTAAGTGAAGAAAATAAACTGATTACAATTGGTTTTTCGGGCGATAGGATTAACCTGAAGAAAATTGATGAAGAAATGAGCAGCGGCTCTTTTCACACTATGCTTGTGAATATTTTTCTATCCCAAATTAACGGCACTTTAATCAATACAAGTGAACAGCCAGCAACGATTGGCTTTAAATTTAAAAAAATGAACATCAGAGGCTCCAGCAGTTCTGTTCTGGATAGCAAAGAACTGATAAGTAACTAACAAAACGGTGAAACCCATGCGTGTATTAATCATTGAAGATGATATGATTTTATCCCTCAGCCTTGAGATTATGCTGAAGAAATTGGGTTATACCCAGGTCAAAAAAGCTCATACCGGGGAAAAAGCACTTGAAACACTCGTTGAATTTGAACCTGATCTATTACTTGTAGACATTTTTCTTGGATTGGGTATTTCGGGAATCGATGTTGTTAAAAAAATTCAGCAAAACGAAGATATCCCGGTGATCTACATTACCGGTAATTCGGACGATTATCACAGAAGCCTCGCTTCAGAAACCAATTATATGAGTTATCTTGTAAAGCCAATCACCTTTACCGAACTAAAAAAAGCACTGGCGAAAGAGAATTTAGCTGTTTAAAAGAATAGCCTTTTATGAAATCTGTAAAGGCAAATAAAGTAAAAGTAAAGGATAGCTCTGAAAGTGAAAGAGTCCACTCACTATACGGTTATAATGTGCTCGATACAGGCGAGGAAAAAGAATTCAACGATCTGGCACGGCTTGCAGCAGAAATCAGTAACTCACCTATTGCAAGAATAAATCTGGTTGATGAGGACAGCCTTTGGACAAAATCGGTTTTTGGAATGAAACGGCCTGCGGCCAAACTTCCCAAAAAGCAAACGATTTGCAGGTACACCGTTCAAACCAAAAAACAATTGGAGATAGAAGATCTTAGCAAAGATCAGCGAACCTCATCTCTGCCCCAGGTCACTGGCGGGCCAAAAATGAGATATTATTTCGGCGTGCCGTTAGTAGATCCTGATGGTCACGCATTAGGTGCTCTTTGTATATTGGATTTTAAATCCCGCAAGCTTACCGACACACAGAAAAGGCAGTTGCAAATCGTAGCTGACGAAGTGATGGCGCGTTTCGAGCTGAGCAAGAAAAACACGGAGCTTGAAAAGTTGAACGAGCATAAAGTTACGCTCATGAAAATGTTGAGCCACGATATGCGATCTCCACTTAACGGCATCATTGGCATGAGCAGCCTCTTGATGTCTGAAGTTGATGATGACAGTCATCGTGAAATTGCGACTCTTCTCGAGCAGAGCGCTGTGCAGCTGAACCAGATGGTGGATGAGATAATGAGTTATACGTTGATCGAGTCGAAAGGTTTTAGTCTGAATTTGACTCTAACCGATTTGGACGAGGTTGTTACATCCATGAAACGGCTGTTTTCCCCATCTGCACAATCGAAGAGAATTACATTGACATTCGATAACCAAACGGATAAAAAAGTTTATGTAGACAGGGGCAAGTTTGAACAAATTTTTGGGAACCTTCTATCAAACGCCCTGAAATTTACGAACACGGGCGGCTGGGTAACTGCTGAGCTTACGATTGAAGATAAGAACAAAGGAGATGCCAAGTTGCAGCTTCAGGTTCGCGACAGCGGTGTAGGGATGGACGATGATCAAATCGCAAGGCTGTTCGAGGCGAGTAGATCCACAAAAAAAGAGGGTACACTGGGAGAAAAAAGTACAGGAATAGGCCTCTCTATCATAAAACATTTTGTTGAACTTCATTCAGGAAACATCGAAGTTTCGAGCCGGCTGGGCAGAGGCACCGTGTTTACTATAAAAATGCCTGTTCCCGAGTCCATATCAGATTTGGATTAATCGAGCTTTAGCTAAGTTTGCAAAGTAAAAGTATCAAAACAAGTACGGACATATTTACAGAGGCTTTAAACCTTTTGAACGATTTGGAGTTCAGAATTCTTTCGGAAGACCGAGGCCGCCCGTGGGGGGGATTCTTCGTAATAGAAGAAGAGCATTCACAAAGATTTATTGAAGAATTTTTTCCTCATCTTAGCGCCGAGGAATTTAACGGTTTCGCTAAACTAAGCCCTAAACTACTTCTGATAGAGCCTGGGAAGAGGCTTTCATGGCAGTATCATCAACGCAGAGCCGAAGTGTGGAGGGTAGTTAAAGGTAACGTTGGAGTGATTGTGAGTGAAACAGACCTGGAGGGTGAGGTCAAAAAATTAAATGAAGGAGACGGTATTAGTCTTGATCGGGGTATTCGCCATAGAATTGTAGGGCTTACCAATTGGGCGATACTTGCCGAAATTTGGCAGCATACAGATCCCACTCGTCCGTCAGATGAAAATGATATTATCAGAATTCAGGACGACTTTGGCAGGTAGCGGGGTGTCCCCGGATGTGTGTACTTAACTTTTCCTTTTTCTCGTTATTAAATCAGACTTCACTACATTCAAGAATAACGCAGCGATATACTTTTAAGTCGGGCTTGTATTTTGATAAAATGCTTTTAACTTAAACGTTTTAGCTGATGTATAGCCAAAGGTAGCCGCATTGCAGCTGCCTTTATTTGTATGAAACTGAAGTACCGAATTTTCGAACGGCTTTTTTAATTGCAATAAGCAGACCCGAGACTGATTTAAATTGTTATGGCAAAAGTGGATACAGATATCCGCGGAAAGATTGATGAGTATGCGCTCAACGCAGTACAGCAAGCTCAATTAAATGAGTTGCTCGAGCTATGCCATGCCCGCCTTGATGAAACAGACGACGAGCTGGTGTCGCTTGCGTTTAAATTGTGCTGCAAATCACACGAGGGAGTACACAGGGCGTCCGGAGAGCCATACTACATCCATCCTATTGAAGTTGCCAAAATTATGGCCGACGATTTCAATATCGATGATGAGTCGGTAGTGGCAGCTCTGCTTCACGACACCGTTGAAGACACGGAAGTAACTTTGGATATGGTTGAATCAATGTTTAACCCGGTTGTTAGACATTTGATTGATGGCGTTACCAAGATTTCCGGTGTATTTGAAAATCGCGATACCAAACAGGCAGAGACCTTCATGAAGCTGATTCTTTCCATGGCGGAAGATATTCGGGTAGTGTTGATCAAATTTGCCGACAGGCTGCATAACATGCGAACCATCGGCCATCTGCCGAGGCAAAAACAGCTCAAAAAGGCTACGGAAACAATGGAGTTATACGCTCCGCTTGCACACCGTTTTGGGCTTTTTAAAATTAAAAATGAGTTTGAAGATCTCTGTTTTAAAGTAATTGATCCTAATTCTTTCAAGTTTATTGTACGTAAACTCAGAGAAAAGAAAGAGTCGAGAGAGGCATTTATCAGCCAGTTCATGGATCCGATTGAGACGGTGCTTGATGAACAGAATTTTAAATTTGAGATTAAAGGCAGGCCGAAGCATATCTATTCGATTTACAGAAAAATGCAGATGCAGCAGAAACCGTTTGAGGAGATTTACGACCTCTTTGCAATCCGCATTATTCTTGAAAAGCCTCATGAAAAAGAAGATTGCTGGCGCGTCTATTCAATCATTACCGACTGGTATACGCCCATTCCAAAACGATTTAGGGATTTTATCTCGGTTCCCAAAGCCAACGGCTATCAGTCTTTACATACAACGGTAATCACCAAGCAGGGCCGTAAGGTAGAAGTTCAGATCCGAACTCGTAAAATGGATGATATTGCTGAACATGGATTAGCCGCACATTGGAAGTACAAAGAGGGAAACTCGGGTGGCAGTACAGAGCTGGATAAATTTGTTCATTGGGTGCGCGATGTGCT
>PWWL01000246.1 GCA_003561515.1 Balneolaceae bacterium | reverse complement strand
TTAATAAGTAACATTGAAGCGTCTGTAGCGAAGCGAAAGTCCTTCAATCGTTACGAGTTCGTTGGCAAATAGACGCTTAAAGGACCTACGGACGTTTTAAGGTCTTTTAACCACTAAACGCTTTAAGGTATTCTGATTCCTGTAATTCGGTTTTCCGGAATTTGAACATTGAAATGCGAAACCTGCTCTGAGTGGTGGCAGGCATTGCAGCTTTGTGTTAAGGTTTCGAACGTTTGTTTCTATGATTCCTGAATCCTGATGTACAACCCATGAAAACTGTTTTGCAACGATAAATACACAGCGAAAGTCGGCTTCTGTCGTATTATCGGGATGTTCCCTCACAGCAGAAAGGTTCTTTCTCAGACTCATCACCGCTACACATACGCAGGATAGGGTTGTTGTTGGTACGTTTTACGCGTGGTATTGGGTGAGTGATTAGATCAGTGGATTGTAAAATAAAATCAGAAAAATAAATGCAGCCGCCTGGCTGAAGAAAGTAATCCGATTTTTTCGTTTCTTGAAGTCCATTTTTTCACACATGATCAATTCTTTTACAATGACAAAACAGATACAATCTTTTCTTTGGCTTTTACTTTCAGCTGCCCTGCTGTTGTCGTGCCAGACAGCGGAAACGGTGACAGAACGAAATAATGAGCGGCAGGCCAGTCGCGCCGTAAGTGACTACGACCGCTTAATAACCGCTGAAAGTGTTAGCAGTAGCGGTGTGGTTGACGTGCATATCGTCGGGGATAAAATTTACTACGAAATTCCCGACTCACTGATAGGGCGTGATTTCCTGATGGTGAGCCGCGTTGCAGCGGTTCCCCATAATTTCTTTGGTTTCCGCAGCAGCGGCTCTTCGGTTGCCGAACAGGTATTTGTTTTTGAAAAAGTGCGTGATAAAATCAACATGCGCCAGCGACTCTACAACAGCGTGGCGCCCGATTCGCTTCCGATCTCATACTCGGTACGGGCCAACAATTTTGAGCCGATCATTGCTGCGTTCGATATCAAGGCAATTGGCCCCGACAGTGCCAGCAGCGTGATTGAAGTGAACAGCCTGTTCGAAACCGATGTACCCGCCATATCCGGACTGAATCAGGGCCTTCGGAACATGTATCAGGTTCGCCGGCTCGATAACAGCCGAAGCTACATCGATACGGTACGCACATTTCCGCAGAATGTGGAGGTTCGGCACGTGATGACCTACGAGGCGATGAACCCGCCATCATCCGGTGGCACCAACTCCCTGTCGCTGTTGATGAACCAGTCGATGATACTGCTGCCGGCCGAACCGATGAGGCCGCGATTTTACGATTACCGGGTGGGATGGTTCACAATTAACCAGCTTGATTTTGGGTCCGACGAACAAAAAGCCGCTACACGATCGCTCATCAGGCGATGGAGGCTTGAGCCCTCCGACCCCGATGCATACGCCCGGGGGGAACTTGTGGAGCCTGTAAAACCGATTGTCTGGTATGTTGATCCCGGCACGCCCGAAGAGTACCGGCAAGTCGTGATTGACGGCGTGGAAGACTGGAACGAGGCATTTGAGGCTGCTGGTTTTAAAAATGCTGTAAGGGCAAAATTGCCACCCACCCGCGATGAAGATCCCGATTTTGAGCCGGAAGATATTCGTTACAATATGGTTCGCTGGATCGCCAATACCGTAAGAAATGCGACCGGGCCGAGCACATCCGATCCCCGAACAGGCGAAATCATCGCCAGCGACATCTTCTGGTATCATAACCATATTCGCTCCTACCGGAACCGTCTTATGATTGAGACCGGTGCAGCCAATCCGAAAGCGCGTTCCATGCGCATTGATGACGATTATCTTAAGGAGTCGATCCGCCAGGTGATTGCCCACGAAATTGGCCATGCCCTTGGTCTGCCGCACAACATGGCAGCAAACAACGCGTACCCGGTGGATTCGCTGCGTTCTCCCACCTTTACAGAGCAATATGGAGTGTCGGCCTCGGTGATGGATTATGCCCGACAGAACTACATAGCACAGCCGGGCGATGGCGTTGAGCGGTTTATCCGCAAACTGGGCCCTTACGATTTATACTCCATAAATTGGGGCTATCGCGTTATTCCGGATGCAGAAACACCCGAGGATGAAATTCCGGTGCTCAATGAATGGATTCTCGAAAAAGCGGATGATCCGATGTACAGGTTCGGCCAGTCAACGGGATATGACCCAACAGCCCAGACCGAGACACTCTCCAATGATCCCGTTCAGGCATCTATCTATGGGATGATGAACCTGCAGCGCGTGGTGCCCAACCTGCCCGAATGGACATCAACCCCGGGCCGGGGCTACGATGACCTTCAGGAGATCTACGGCGAGCTGCTTTCTCAGTGGAACCGATATGTGGGGCATGTAATCACGAATATCGGCGGAGTTCAGTATCTCAGAATTTCTTCCGATCAGGATGGTCATGTGTACAGGCCGGTTGACCGCGAATATCAAAAGAAAGCGATGGAGTTTATGAACACGTACGCCTTTACAACTCCCGATTGGTTGCTCGACAGCAACATTCTGCGAAACATCGAGCACGCCGGAGCAATCAATCGCATACAGACCCTTCAGGGACGTCATCTGGCGCAGGT
>PWWL01000317.1 GCA_003561515.1 Balneolaceae bacterium | reverse complement strand
GGCAACTGGTAACTGGTAACTGGTAACTGGTAACCCGCAACCGGCAACTCGCAACCCACAACCCACATCTTTTTGAATTTAGAACATTAGAATTTAGAACATTAGGATTTAGAACTTTAGAAATTAGAACATTAGGATTTAGAACTTTAGAAATTAGAACATTAGAAATTAGACCTCCCCATTTCGAAAACCCCCTGCTATTAACACCACTTTTCCCTATCTTACAGTCTTTCCCAATTTACTGATTTTGCACCATTCCCCATGATCGACAAACCCCGCGATTATTGCGGCATTTTCGGCGTTTACGACCACAGCGATGCCGCTCTTCTCACCTATTACGGCCTCCACGCCCTGCAGCACCGCGGGCAGGAATCGGCAGGAATCGTATCCACCTTTTATGATGAACGAAAAGGCCGCTACGTGATGCCGATGCACAAGGATTTCGGCCTGGTGCTCTCCGTTTTTGACGACGCCAAAATTTTCAAGCGTGAACTGAAGGGGCGGTCGGCCATCGGGCACAACCGCTACTCCACGTCCGGATCATCCAAAAATCCGGCCAACATCCAGCCGTTCCGTGTACACTACCGCAACGGCAACCTGGCCATCGGGCATAACGGGAATCTCTCGAATGCACGCACCCTGCGCGAACGGTTCCGCGATGAGGGTGTGCTGTTTCAGAGTACATCCGACACCGAGCTGATTCTCCACCTGATTTCCCACAGCCGCAAGGAGACCCAGATGGATCAGATCATGGACGCCCTGAACCAGATCGAAGGGGCGTACTGCCTGGTGATCCTGACCGACACCAAACTGATTGCCGTGCGCGATCCCAACGGGTTTCGTCCACTGGCACTCGGAATGATCGACGGCGCCTACACCGTGGCAAGCGAAACCTGCGGCTTCGACATTATCGGCGCCGAGTATATCCGCGACATAGAACCGGGTGAGGTAGTGGTGATCGACCGTGAGGCAGCCGCGCGCAAAGAGCCGAAATCGTTCTACCTGGAGCCAAAAACCGGGACGGCCAGCAGCCAGTGCATTTTTGAGTACGTTTACTTTTCGCGACCCGACAGCAAGATTTTCGGCGAGATGGTGGATAAGATCCGCCGCAACCTCGGAAAGCAGCTCGCCAAGGAACATCCCCTTAATGAGATTATCCGGTTTCCCGATGTGGACAAAAAACCGATCGTGATCTCCGTGCCCGATTCCAGCAACACCGCCGCTCTCGGCTACGCGCACGAAAGCCAAAAAGCGGGCAATGACTGCAAGTACGACATCGGGCTGATCCGCAACCACTATGTGGGCCGGACCTTTATCTCGCCGGGACAAAAATCGCGCGAGCAAAAAGTGCGCACCAAGTTCAACACGGTTCGCGGGGTGATTGAGGGGCGCTCCGTCATTATCGTGGACGATTCGATTGTGCGCGGTACCACCTCGCGCTACCTGGTGGATATGATCCGGGAGGCCAATCCAAAAGAGATCCACTTCCTGGTGAGCTCTCCGCCCATCACACATCCGTGTTTTTACGGAATGGATTTCCCGAGCCCAGACGAGCTGATTGCCAACCGCTTTAACCGCGATACGGATGCCATTGCCGAAGAAATCGGCGTTGACAGCCTTCGGTATCTTTCTGCCGAAGGCCTGGTTGCCGCGGTGAAAGAGGCCAACAGTTCGAAGCACGGCTACTGCACCGCCTGCTTTACGGGCAACTACCCCGTTCCGGTCGATTTCGGCGTCGAGAAAGAAGAAAACGAAATCGTGTGATCCGGTAATGGCGTTCAACACAGCCACGTTTATCACAAGCGCCCCGTCGCTGGCCGAATGCCCGCCCGAAACGCACCCCGAAGTGTGCTTTGCAGGACGGTCGAATGTGGGGAAATCATCGCTCATCAACCGCATCACCAACCGGAAAAAACTGGCGCGTACCAGCAACACGCCCGGCAAAACCCAGCAGATGAACTATTACGAGATCGACGGCTCGTTCTACCTGGTGGACCTCCCCGGGTTCGGGTTTGCCAAAGTGCCGAAAAAAGAGCGCGACCGCTGGGGGCGCGACATCAGGAACTATCTGCTGAAACGCGGAACCCTTGAGCTGGTTCTTCACCTGGTGGATTCGCGGCACGACCCCACCGCCCTCGATGAAGAGTTTTTTTACTGGATGGCAACGAAACAGAAACCGTTTGCGGTTCTGATGACCAAGACCGACAAGCTCTCCGGCAATAAACTGGCGGTATCCCAAAAAAAAGTACGGTCGGTGCTTAAAGAGATGAATATTGACGTGCCGGTAATTGCCTGCTCGGCACAGACGGGCGCCGGAATCGATGAGGTGCGTGATCTCATTCTTGAATTTACAAACTCCAATCCGTAACCAATAAAATCCAATCCTGAAACCGGATTCCAAATAACAGATCCCAATGTCGTACAAAGTACTGCTTCTTGATAATGTAGATCCCGTTTGCGCAGAAATTTTTCAAAAAAGAGGCATTGAAGCCGATCAGCCTTCAAAGCTTACGATCGAAGAGCTGAAGGAGGTCATTGGCGGATACGATGCGATGGTCGTACGCAGCGCAACCACGGTTGACCGCGACCTGCTTCGCCATGCACCCCGGCTGAAGGT
>PWWL01000221.1 GCA_003561515.1 Balneolaceae bacterium | reverse complement strand
GGTCGGGTGCTGGTCCGGGAGAGTTCTTGAGCCTCCTTGGCATCTGGCTTACGCCTGACGGAGACTTGGCCGCCTGGGACCCCAGACTCCGCAGAGTCGTTCGGTTCGATCAGGCTGGGGAACACGTACGGACGGCTCCAGTCGTCGCCGACGACATGGGGAACCTTGAGGTCTTCTTCGGCCGGCTGGGCGGCGACGACATTCTCTTGGCTTCACTGACGCTGGGTCGCCCACGACCCGGTGAGCAGGTGCCTGATGTGTGGTTGCTGCACCGCTACGATCTCTCAAATGGGTCTGCGGCATCCGTGGGTCATGTGCAGGGCATGTGGCGCTACGAAAGAAACCCGGTACCGTTCAGCCCGTTTCCCTGGGTTGCGACAAGGGACGATACCATCTACGTGGCCGACGGCTACGATCCCCGGATCGAGGTGCTGGACCGACATGGCACCCTGGTAAGGACGCTCCCGGCGCCGGTGGAGCAGGCCGCGACCAGGGGCGACTGGGCCGCGTTGGAACGCTCCGTTCGGGCCCGGCATTCAGAGGAGACCCTGGGCGCCCATTGGGTGGACCTCTTGGATCGACGCTCGATCCCCTTCGATGAACGGATGCCGGCCGTAGCCGGCCTCCTTCTGGATGATTCCGGTCTGCTCTGGGTGAAGACCTTCGACCCTTCGCACGACGCCCTCTGGCTGAAGACGGAGGCCCGATTTCCCGCTCCAGGTGGGGAGTGGTACGTGATCGATGCGACGACCGGCGCCCCGGTGGCGAGGGTGGAGATGCCCGTGGGCCTCGTGCCCCTGACGATCAGTCAGCATCGAATCGTCGGCAAGCATGTGGATCCGTTCGGCGTACAGCGTGTGGTGGTCCATGAACTTCGTCGAGACCAGCGTGGTCGATGAGCCCTATCGCGCAGAGAATGGTGATTCAGTCTGATGGATGATGCTGTCGTTTCCCCGGTTCACCCTATTCCCAAGCAGGAATGGCCATGTTTCGGAAGATGATCCTAGGGTCTGCCTTGATCGGAATCCTTCTGATGACAAGCGGGTCCATGTATTCAGCCGACGCATCGGTCGCTTTGCTGACCGTGTCCCACGACAGCTCGGTGGTGGAACTCACCTCCGGGTGCTGCGCCGGTTGTCCGCCGATGGGTCCGTGCAAGGTCGATCACAAGTGCTTTAACGGATCGTGCGTAGAGCATCAGAACGCGAATTGCTCGCCTAGGGAAACAGTATGGTGATCGGGTGAACTGGCGTTGGATCGCAACCGAGGCTTACAGGAGGAAAACCGATGCTACGGAAGTGTTGTATCGTTCTCGGACTGGCGGGTACCCTGGTGTTTTTCGGCGCCTCGGCGCCGCCGGACGGATCGTCGATGGACGGGTGCTGTCAGCCCTGCGATGGTTCACCGTGTCACGCGTACGCCATGTGTGCCCATGACAGGTGCAAGGCCACCATCCAGGACGTGACTTGCTCCGGGACGTTCGAAGATCCGTTCCCGTTCTGACGGAGCGTTTCGGCGGTGGGAGCCACCGACAGCGGGAGGGGGTTTTGCGGTGATCTTGGTTCTTCTTCAGTTGACGATCGCCGCCACCGTTCCGGTGACAGCGACGGATTCGTTGCAGGCCGCCTGGGAAACGAGCCTTCCGTTCCCGACGTTCTTGGAGGCTACGCGCACCCACACCGACGCGTGGTACCGGGGCTACCAGGGGGCGGTGGTGCCCGATTCCCTGATGGAGCGTGCCCGCAGGGTCGTTCGCAGATGGCGGATCCTGGTGGTTACCGATTTCGGGTGCCATGACTCACTCAACTCCATCCCGGTATTGGCACGACTTGCTGATGGCGTGACCCGAATCGAGGTGAGGGTAGCGGACACCCGAACGGGAGCGCGGCTGGTGGGTGTGCACCGGACTTGAGACGGCCGTGCCGCCAGCCCGACCATCGTGGTGGTTGACGACGCATGGAACGAGGCCGGGGCGGTCGTGGAGCATCCGAGGGCCTTGACCGAGTTCCTCGAGGAGCATCGCCATCGACGGGACGATGCCGAGTTCCGAGAATGAGTGTTGAAGTGGTACGAGACCGACCGTGGCGTCAGCATACTCGCCCAGATTCTGGACATGATGCGCCGCTAGGACGAGCAAGACCGAGGCAGAGCGCCGGCGACCGGGTGAGCGCGGGAACAAGGGACGGTATCATCGGCGGTCTGACGCACTCAAGAGAAGGGGGGTGCGACGGTGACTGATATTGAGACAAGGGATGGTCGATCGCTGAGGAGGGGCCAACTCCTCTCGGGCGAGGGCCGTTTGCGCGCTATCGGCGTCACAATCCTGGCGCTACTTCTCCTCGCCGCTTCGATTCCCGACTCGGCCCTCCTGGCTCAAGACGCGCCGGAGACCTGGGAAGTCTCCCGGCAGCCGGTCGTCCGCATTGGGATGGTGAGCGGCCCCGAGGAGTATCTTTTCCAAGCCATCGGGGGAATCGTGGCCCTGCCCGGCGGCCGTTTGGCCGTTGCGGACGCCGGTTACCTGACCATCAGAGTCTATGACGCCGATGGACGGTACCTTCATCGCATGGGAACACAGGGTGAGGGTCCAGGCGAGTTCCTGAGCATCTCCGGTCTTT
>PWWL01000149.1 GCA_003561515.1 Balneolaceae bacterium | reverse complement strand
CATCAAGCAATTCATCCTGCCGTGCCAATGCACGAGTCGAATCTCTTACTATTTCCACACCGCTCCGCCTCATTAATTCAGACTCACCCGTGAATATGGGCTCTCCCGACGGCTGCATATTTGTAAGAGATAACCCTGCCAGTACCCCGGCAGTCAGGTTCAGAGATAGTTTTTGTGATGATGAGAGTGACGGAAGCAAAACGCTGCTGTTCGCAGCAGTTACCGCAAAAAGAGCGCCTGCTACACCCAGGGCAAGGAAACCCCAGCGAGGCCTGAATTGTTGCACACTTCGCTCAACTTTTACCCTGAGGGGATACTCTTCTTCAAGAATGCTGTATGCAGCAAAGCTTATCACCGGATCATCCAGCGAAGGTTCTTTTTCCACAACCAGTATATCACGCTGATCCAGCACAACAGGTTCAGCAGATTCATCCAGTGCCGATTGGTCTGTCACCACCCATCTGCTTGAAGAACAGGCCGCAAAAATCGTACTAAAGAGTATGAGCAGCAAGAATCTTTTCATGATTCAAGGGATCAAAATGAAATTACAGCACCAAACCCAAAGAGGTGCCGGAACTTGAAAGCACTTTCCGTACCGGGTTCATTCAGCCAGAAAGGCATCTCGTATCGAAGAACAAATCCACGAGGCTTCCCGAGATAGTCGGGAATATTTAAAGATAAGGAGAAACCAGCTCCGGCATCTGCAAAAAGCATGTCAGGGTCATTCCCCACCCCAAGCGATTGTCCCGCATCAAAAAAGATATACGATCGAAAGTCGATGAACTCAGCTGCATAGGGAATTCTATTGAACAAATAGTTTATTGGGTTGAAATAATCTATTTCTGCATTGATTGCAGCTATCGACCGGAAAAGAACCGGTTCAGGAAAAAGGAATGCGGAGGGTAAGCAGTCGACGCAAGCTTCTGCCAAAAAGGTTGGAATATCCCGGGAGGTATAACCTCTGAGATTTGCACCTCCCGAAAGATGGAAGTTTCCACTCTCCATCCACGGTTGGGGTATGGTACCTTTTGCCCTGCTAATACCGGAACTTATCGTTTCTACCGCAGGTGCGCTGCTTCTCGAAAACAGAAACTCGGGTGCCGTATCCGATGATGATATTCCGGCAAAGCCCCGCAGGCGAAGCCCCCAGTACTCGCCGAAAGGAATCCTTTGAATTGCCGAAATCGACGCGGTGCCAAAACCGTCATCAAGGTACTGAAGTATTCCGGTTACCGATATATTGTACCAGCCAAGGCGATTATCGTCATGTAGTTCGGCTGAAAGCCGGGAGAGAATATGGTGATCATCTGACCAGAGCAGCGGATATGCTGCATATTCATTGTCAAACCGGCGTTCGTATGAGTTGAACAGCGAAAGCTCTCTATAACGGCGTTCATCAAATCCCTGCTGCCATCGTTTATTAAATGCAAGTCCGTGACGATGATATCCTGTTCTGATGGAGCTGATTGCCTGAACGCTGGCCTCACTGCCATAATCTGACCAGGCGGGAATCGGCTCTGTGTATGAGAGATAATAGGAAACGGGCAGATCGGGAAGCCAGGTTCCGAGCCACACACCAAAATCGAGCCTGTGCGGACCATCTTCGAACGTACCGGGAACCTGCCCTTTCAGCCGAACGCCAATACGAATTCCGTCCACATCGTTGTACCAGAGGTCGGGGGCTGGAATCAGCTCATAGCTGCGGGTCTGCGCTTCAGAATCCGTGTAAATAATCAGTGCTGAAAACAGGGCGGCAATCAGTGTCAGGGTAATGGTACGAGCCACTCTTCAAGTATTTTGTCTGTAGTTAGTATTGAATCTGTTAGTTTTAACAAACGCTTTTGTTCCGGCCAGCGTATCTGTTCAACGGCTTTTTTCAGGCTAAACCATTCGAACGCCGAGTGTTCTTCGTCAAGCACAGGCTCGGCATTCGCATCCAGTTCAGCTGCAAACGCCGGAATGTGGTGAACCGTATCACTTGCATGCTCGTAAAAGGTATTTATGCTCGGTATAGTCCACATTTGTACCGGGGCTATCCCTGTTTCCTCAAGAAGTTCTCTTAGGGCAGCCTGCCAGTACGCTTCTCCCGGTTCAACCTTGCCGCCAACCATCCGCCACTGCCCAGCGTAGATTTTTTTACCCGCACGCTTCAGCAGCAGATATTCAGTCTTGCTCTCTTTTATCCTGTAGGGATAGAGGTCAATCAGACGTTTTTGAGTCATGCCATACCCAGCTCTTTTTTGAAGTATTCCATCGTCTTCAGCAATCCTTGACGACGGTCAACTTCCGGCTTCCACTTAAGAATCTGTCCTGCGCGCGTGATATCCGGCTGGCGGATTTTGGGGTCATCGTCAGGCAGTTTCTTAAAAACAATCTCACTGTTACTGCCCGTCATTTCAAGAATCTCGCGGGCAAACTCCAGAATCGTAATTTCCTGGGGGTTTCCGATGTTAACCGGCTCCCGCTCATCACTCTTCGCAAGCCTTACAATTCCCTCTATCAAATCATCAACATAGGTAAACGACCGCGTTTGTGAGCCGTCACCAAATACCGTGATGGGTTCATCCTTCAATGCCTGCCTGAAAAAAGTAGGAAGCGCACGGCCATCGCGCAGGCGCAT
>PWWL01000399.1 GCA_003561515.1 Balneolaceae bacterium | reverse complement strand
GACTTCAATTACATCACCTGGGTCTGCTGCATCGATTGCTTCCTGAATACTGCAAAAAACAGTAGCCTGAGTTATGTTGGTCACTTCACCATTCAAACATCCATCACAGTTTCCAGTGGGGCTGAAACCGGGTTCAGCGCTGCCGCTATTATCGCCAGAGGTAAGGAAGGGATTAACATTTGCATCACCTGTTATTGAAGCAATTACAACAGCTCCTTCAACAGTCCCAAACCAATTGCATGGTGCGGAGAGGGAACCTGAAGATGCACCATTGTAAATGCTATTATTGCTATTTCCTGAAAGGTCATTATTCTCAACCAATATATCCTTACCAGATATATTTTCCCCATTCCTGACAGCCAGTCCATTGTAAGAATTGGTCAGTATATTATTTCTGATGGTAACTGGTCCGGTAAAATCAGTTCCATATAATCTGATAGCTCCTCTATCAATTCCCTCACTGGTATTTGTATTGTTTATAAAGTTATTTTCAATAATCACGTCACCACATGCTCCCGAAAGCTGCAGTCCCTGGGTGGTTACGTTTTCTATAATATTACCACTAATGATTAGGTCAGTAGCTGAAGGTGTTAATATTCCTATAACTCCCGTGGGTATCCCTGAATAGGACAAATCCAATTTATTATTCTCAATTGCAGAATTGCCATAAATACCACCAAAACTAATGCCTCTATCATTTGTTGAAATTCCATCAACGAGGTTACCACGAACAATAATATTCCCAGTTTGTGAGCCATCACCTGATCTAATAGCACCTCTTTCAATGTTGATAAAACGATTGTTTTCAAAGGTGAAATTATTTGAATTTCCATAGATGTAAATGGTCCAGGTGGATGTTGCAGGTACTTCAAAAAATTCAAACCCACTAATGGTCACATTTTCATCTTCATTGATATTAATGCGTTGAAGTAGCCTTGCTTCAGGCAGACGAGAGCCATCCACAGCACTTATATTGGCATTTGGACCATAAAGGGACAAGGATTTGTCAATTAATACCACCTCATCGTAGGTGCCGGCAGCTACTTCAATAGTATCACCTGCATCGGCATCATCAACGGCTGCCTGAATGGAGAAATAACCCTTGGACTGGGTGGTATTGACTACCGGTCCTTCGCCTGAACAATCCGGATTATCAATGTCGTTTGTCACTAAGAACGGCAGGAATTCAATCCCGGATCCATCTTTGCTGAACACCCTTCCATCCATTTCTTCATTGTCCATGATTTCGAATACATCAGCTGTACCAAACCAGTTGCAACTCACTTCTGCTGTTCCATGCGGGTCAGCCGGAACATAATTGGCCACTGCATATCCCACTCCATCGGGATCACTGTGTGTAAAGGTATTGGTCTGGAAACTGTTGTTCTCTACGGTTACGGTGCCCACGTAGCGGTTGTTCTCAAATTTCAGGGCCTGCAAGTCATAGCCTCCGCCCGCTCTGTTTCCGACTTTGTGGCCTGTCAGATTCGAAATGGTATTGCCTGTAACCACGGCATTCTCCGTATTTCCCTCCAATCCGATACCGGTGGATATAAAGCCTTCGAGGTTGGATATTTCGTTATCGATTATTGTTGCATTTGCGACTTTTCCATTGGACTCAAAATTGGCGTTGCCCCCTACATTAATAAGTACACCATATGCGATTCTTCCTCCATCGCCCCAATCTCCGGTGTTGGCATTTACATTTTCTATAGTATTTCCTTCTATTGTAAGGTCGGTCAAAGTACCCTGACTGGTCGATTGAAGCAACCCAATGCCACTGGCACTGTTGTGGGTGTTGCCACTGTGGCTAATATTACTGATACAGTTGTTCGAAATATCAATATTACTATAGCTTCCGCCATCCAGTTGATACCTGATTGAGTGAACAGTATTAGAGTTAATTGGAGGACCACCGAAACCAGAGTCATTGCCAATATTGTGTATTTTATTGTACAAAACCGATACATTGCTGGTATTGCTTAGCTCAATGGCAACCCCGTGGTTGGGCGCGTTGATTTCAAAGCCATTAATGGTCACTCCATCCGCTGAAATTGCAACAGGAGTACCTGAAGTCGGAGCGATTGCAGACTCGAGAACCCGAGAGTCACAATCGGTGTTTTGGTTAGCACCGAGAAGGGTCAGGGCTTTGTCTATGGTGAGGTTTTCTTCGTAGGTGCCATCTTCCACCTCAATTGTATCACCTGTATTCGCAGCATCTATGGCAGCCTGGATGGTGGAGTGGTCACAGTCCGAATCACAGACAGTAAGAGTCGTTTGTCCTATCAGATCCATCTGAAGGAAGGTTAAAGAAAGGGTTACAAGTAAGAATCCAGGTGTTTGGTAAAGATTTTTCATAATCGGGTATGATTTTAAATTTGGTAAAATTATCGCAAAAGATTTTTATAACGAAAAGGGGAAATCGGATAGGAAGGGTTAAGACACCGTGACGGATTCACGGGAAGTTCAATCATATTTTTCACAGCAACTAATTGGTACATATAAAACAGTTTAATTTTAACATAACACTCCCAGGCGGCTCGCGCCACAATGCCTGAGTGAACATATATATACTTGCTCATGTGAGCCGATCAGGACGGATCACAATCTCACTGTTAATTACT
>PWWL01000123.1 GCA_003561515.1 Balneolaceae bacterium | reverse complement strand
GTACTTGATACAACGGGCCTGAATTCTCTCACCTTTCAGCCCGATACGGACCTTGACTTTATATCGGAATACTTCTGGAGGGTACGAGCTCAAAACAATGAAGGATCGGGGCCATGGTCTGATGTTCGCTCATTTACAACGGAGCCCGGTGTTGCAGAAGCTCCCTTGCTGGCGGAACCTGAAAATGAAGCCACCGGCGTTAACAGGAATGCCACCCTGAGCTGGTTTCCCTCGCTCTATTCCGATGGATACCTTGTTGAGGTTTCTTCAGATCCGGACTTTGCTGATGTTGCATTCTCAGATGAAGTTCCGGATACCAGCATGACAGCACATGGGCTTGAATATGAAACACTTTATTACTGGCGCGTTACGGGATTGAATATCAGGGGCCCCGGTGATATGTCGGAGGTTTTTCAGTTCACAACCGAAACCGATCCGGGAATCGAAGATCCGGTTGTGGATGCCTCAGCATCAACGGTTACAGCAACCTCCCCACACCTGGCCGATGGGACAGATGCCTCAACCGTTACAGTGGTTCTGGTGGATACCGAAGGAGAACCGTTTACAGGCCTTACGGATGCTGATTTTGAGATTGAACTGACCGGATCGGCCACGGCCAGCCTGGTAACCGAATCCGAAACGCCGGGCACCTATAGTTTTGGGGTTACCAATGAAACGGCAGAAACGGTGACTGTAGCCGTGATTGCAGATGGGGTTGAGCTTGATGATAAGCCGGAGATTGTTTTTGAGGAAGACGATGATCCGGTTCAGGTTGTAGACGCTGCGACTTCATCAGTTAATGCTTCATCGCCACACATTGCTGATGGAGCAGATGCCTCAGAAGTGATCGTTACCCTGGTTGATACCGAGGGCGAGCCGGTAAGCGGGCTTGAACCGGGTGATTTTGACATCGGGTTGACCGGTTCGGCTGTTCAGGGAGCCCTGAGTGAAACCGCTGAGCCCGGCACGTACCGCTTCGAGGTTACCAATGAAACGGCAGAAACGGTGACGGTAACCGTGACTGCAGATGGGATTGAACTGGATGAAAAGCCGGAGATTGTATTTGAAGAAGCCGATGAACCCATATTTGCCGGCGGTGACGGTTCTGCTGATAATCCATTCCAGGTTGCAAACCTGAACCAGCTTAACTCAGTAAGAGACTTTCTTGATGCCAGCTTCATTCAGATTGCGGATATCGATGCTTCTGAGACCGTGAACTGGAATGATGGCGCCGGTTTTGATCCTATTGGCTCCTGGTCTACCCCGAGTTCAAACAATCCGTTTACCGGTATATACGATGGGAATGGGTTTACAATTTCTGGACTTTTCATCAACGATAACACTTCCGACTATGTAGGTCTTTTCGTATTTATAGACGGTGGTGAGGTGCGGGATTTAACACTCCTCGATGTCTCCATTTCAGGGATGGACAACCCATCCTATACCTCGGGAAGACAGGAAGGACTGGGAGCCGTGACCGGACGAAATCAGGGAACAATCAGGAACGTTGTTGTAACCGGGCAGCTTGACGGACTGGGTAATCAAATTGGGGGAATTGTCGGTGACAACATAACAGCCGGCGTAATAGAAAACAGTTCGGTGGATGCTGAAGTTGCGAACTCATCCGTGTTTTTTACCGGTGGTGTTGCTGGTATTAATCGGGGTGAAATTCTGAATTCTCATTCATTCGGGGTCATAAACGGGAGAACGGGTGTCGGTGGGATATCCGGCTCAAACTCGGGTGTCATTTTCCAGTCCTCGTCTTCCATGAATGTTACAGCATCGGAAAATGATGCCGGTGGTATCAGCGGACGAAATACCAACACTATTGAAGAGTCTTTTGCCACAGGTGATATAACCGGTGTGCAAAATGTGGGTGGGCTTGCAGGTTCCTCAAGCGGATTTTTTGACATAAGAGATGGTTTTATCATTAACTCCTATGCAACAGGGATTGTGACAGGAGAATCTCGTGTAGGCGGGCTATTGGGCATACAGCCCGGAGGCGGCAATACTATTAACAGTTACGCTGCTGGGCATGTTAATTCAACTGGCAGTTTTGTGGGTGGTCTTGTGGGTCTCAATAATATCAACTCAACCATCACCAACAGTTTTTGGAACATTGAAACTACCGGTCAAACAACAACCGGTACAACCGGAACCCTGGAGAATGTAAGCGGCCTTATCACCTATGAAATGATGGAAGCCTCTTTTTATGATAGCTGGGATCTTGAGTTAATTTGGGATATCGAGCAGGGCGAAAATGCATCTTATCCCTACCTGAGAACCAATGAGCCCGAAAGGATCCCCGGTTTTTCAGTAAGGGGAGATTTTGGAACCGTAGCGGCAAACACCACTTCCGTAATTTCTATCGAAATCACGAATCCACTCAATAATACCGTTCTGCTCAGTGGTTTTACCGTGATTGGCGGTTCTGCCGATAATCTTGCTCCTGAAAATAATTTTGAGACTGAGCTCGGACCCGCCGAAACAGCTGCATTTGAAATATCCTGGAGTCCGCAAACTGAACTAGACATTTTGCGTACCGTGCTTCAGATAGAACACAATAGCGATGAGCTGGCTGATGATCAGTTTTGGGTCAGGTTATCGGGTGAGGCTGTTGAGGG
>PWWL01000021.1 GCA_003561515.1 Balneolaceae bacterium | reverse complement strand
TCGGTTTCGGTAGTTTTTGTACTGCGTGAGTGACTGCCGAATCATTCATAAACATGATTGCAGCATTTTATAATCTTTGAATCAGAAATGCCCTGAAATCCGGGGCTTTTCTGTTTGAGTATTATTTTGTTCAGAGAATCCGGGTAAAGGGTTTTGCACCACAGCTTATATAACTTGAGTTCGACAAAAGAATTTATTTAAGAGTGTCCCCCTTTTCCCACTGGGATCCCTTTGGGAAAAGGGGGACTTTTGAGACCCTTATTGTTATCTCGAATTCACGTGATATAATAAGTCGAAGTACCTTAAACCGGCTTCGGCTCCCTGCACGATATTCTTACTTCGAATCTATTTTCATTCATTTTGGTTATCTTTGGGCTATGAAAAAGATTCTCGACTTTTTTGATCTGGGCCATTCGGATTATCGCGAAACCTGGGACCTCCAGAAGTCCCTTCAGCAAGGGCTGATTGAGCAAAAAAAAGCAAGGCGGCAGGGAATTGAGACAGAAACCGAGATGAACGATCTTCTTTTGTTTGTGGAGCATCCGCACGTATACACGCTCGGGAAAAGCGGTAACTCAGCACATCTGCTCAAAGGGATCGAGGAACTTTCATCAATTCAAGCAGAATACATTGAGATCGACCGTGGAGGTGACATTACCTATCACGGACCCGGACAAATTGTTGGCTACCCTATATTAGACCTAGATCGCCACTTTACCGATGTACACAAATATCTCCGTTTTCTTGAGGAAGTGATAATTCGAACCTGTCTGGAGTACGGCATAGAGGCAGGCCGTATCGATGGGCTCACGGGCGTATGGGTTGGCGATAAGAAAATCTGCGCCATGGGTATACGCTGTTCACGCTGGGTAACCATGCACGGATTTGCGCTAAACGTAAATACTGATCTGAGTTATTTCAACCACATTGTTCCGTGCGGCATATCAAACAAGGCAGTAACCAGTTTGTCGGAGCTTTCCGGAACAACCATTTCGGAAGATGAGGTCAAAGTTCATATGAAGAAACACTTTTCGGAGGTGTTTGAAGTTACCATTAATGAGAGCGCTCAAAAACCTGAACCGCTCAAACAAATTTCGTATCTTTGAGGTCTGAAAAACTTTCGCCCCTGACGGGGTTAACCGGAAAAACATCATGATAAAAGAGCTCGACGTAATTGAACGAAAAGGGCCGTCAGAGCGCCGCCCCGACTGGCTAAGGGTTAAGTTACCCTCAGGCGAGAAGTTCAAAGAGGTATCGGAAACCCTCAGGAAAAATAACTTGAATACGGTCTGCTCGGAAGCACGCTGTCCCAACATGGGAGAGTGCTGGGGTGCAGGAACAGCCACGTTCATGATTCTTGGGGATGTTTGTACGCGCTCTTGCTCTTTCTGTGCCGTGAAAACCGGGAGGCCCGTTCAGGGTCTCGACTGGGATGAACCGCGCCGGGTGGCCGATGCAGCATTTAAAATGAAGCTGAAGCATGTGGTTCTGACCTCCGTAAACCGTGATGAGCGCAAAGACGGCGGAGCACCCATTTTTGCCGAATGCCATAAAGTGCTCAGAGAAACGATCGATGGTGTGACGATAGAATCGCTTATCCCCGATTTCAGGGGTGTGTGGGATGCCCTTCAAATAGTGATCGATACACCGCCTGATGTGCTCAGCCACAACCTCGAAACCGTTCCAAGGCTCTACAGAAATGTACGTCCACAGGCAAAATATGAACGCTCACTTGAACTGCTAATTCGTTGCAAGGAACAAGGACTTCGTACTAAAACCGGCATTATGGTTGGGCTTGGTGAAACGCGCGAAGAAGTAATTCAGCTAATGCAGGACTGCGTAGACCATCGGGTTGACGTTCTTACAATCGGACAGTATATGCAGCCAACCAAAATGCACCACCCGGTTGTAGAGTGGGTGCATCCCGATCAGTTTGCCGAATACAAAGAGATTGGTGAAGCGCTTGGGCTCGAGCATGTTGAGAGCGGTCCTCTGGTGAGATCATCTTATCACGCCGAGCGGCACGTGTAGTTCCCGGTAAATTTGATTTGCTGAATTTTACGCTGTTGCGTTTTATCATTAAGCAAACGATCATTGTACCCTTTAACAGGAACCCCTTCCAATGCTATCGATTGCCGTCGTTCTTATCATCTGTTACCTGGTCGGAGCCATCCCCAGTTCTCTCTGGACGGGCAAGCTTTTCTTCGGAATTGACATCAGGGAACATGGAAGCGGCAATGCAGGCGCAACCAACACCTTCCGGATTCTCGGTTGGAAGGCAGGAACCGCGGTTTTACTTTTCGATTTTGGAAAAGGACTAATCTGTACCACCGTGATATACAAGCTGGCCTACGACATCGGGGCAGGCCCTGTTAGCTTTTACGAAGGCTGGGATGTAGAGGCAATGCTTCTCATTTTATGCGGCGTCGCAGCCGTAGTGGGTCATATGTTTCCAGTGTATGCGAGCTTCAGCGGCGGTAAAGGGGCAGCAACCGCATGCGGCATGCTTTATGGAATAGAGCCGATCTCTATCAGTATTTCACTGGCCGTTTTCCTGATTGTCATGTTTTCGACATATTACGTATCACTTGGATCTATTGCCGGATCAATCATTTATCCTTTCTCCCAATTAACTCTCCGGTATGGGTTCGATTGGCATATTGACGGCAGCATCATCATTTTCAGTTCAGTCCTCGCAATTGTTATCGTTGTTAAACATAAAGGAAACATTAAACGCCTTAGGGATGGTACTGAGAACAGAATCAAATCTTTCAAGCCCTCGCAGGGCAAACTTAATGAAGAGGAGACAACAGCTTGAAAAAGGTAAGTATAATTGGTGCGGGTAGTTTTGGAACCGCCATGGCCGTTGTTCTTGGCGGAAAAAAGGTGCCCGTAACTATCTGGGCGCGGGAACCGGAAGTAACCGCGGGCATCAATAAGAATCATGTAAATCCTGAGTACCTCCCGGATGTATCTCTTCCCAAGACGGTTGTAGCCAGTGATTCGATAGAAGACACCATCCATGGAATGGATATGGTGCTTTTTGCAACTCCATCTCATGCACTTAGGGAGGTTGCAGGAAAAGTAAAACCTTTCCTGAAGGGTAACGAAATCATTGTTACCGTTTCGAAAGGTATCGAAAAAGATACTCTTATGACCCCGTCTCAGATTCTTGTGAATGTGCTCGATGGAACCGTTCTTGAAGACCAGATCGGCGTACTCACGGGCCCGAGTCATGCAGAGGAGGTAGGCAAGTTCAAACCCACAACCGTAGTTGCATCCGCTTACTCAAAACGGGTAGCGGGCATTATCCAGGAAGCATTTATGACGCCCATGCTTCGGGTGTATGTGAATTATGATATTATTGGCGCCGAAATTGGCGGAGCGCTGAAAAATATTATGGCTATTGCTGCGGGAATTGTGGATGGAGCCGAGCTTGGCGATAATGCAAAAGCGGCCCTGATGACGCGCGGCCTTCACGAAATGAAACGAATGGGTACCGCCATAGGGGCATCACAGGATACCTTTTCGGGACTTACCGGAATGGGTGACCTTATTGTAACCTGCACCAGCCAACACAGCCGAAACCGCTACGTTGGCTACAATATCGGCCAGGGTAAAAAGCTGAATGAAATAATTTCAGGAATGAATATGGTGGCAGAGGGAGTTAAGACAGCTGAGGCCGTACATCAATGGGCGCAGCGTAACAACATTGATATGCCAATAACTGAAGCCGTATACCGCGTTCTTTTTGAAAATATGGACCCGGCCGATGCCGTTAACGAACTGATGACGCGAAATGCAAAAGATGAAATTATGATTTAAAATTTGTTATTTAGGCAAGTACGACGGCACACATCAATATTAAATCATATCTAAGTCAGAGACCGGCTAAGCAAAACCGTTTTTCTGTATAACAATCAATCATTCAAATCCAGACGCCCGGCAAAAAACATCAAGCAGCATCCCGCAGCTGTCCTGAAACAGGCTTTAAGCCGAACCCCGATCTTTCACAAAAAACTCAGACTCATGTTACTGCCCAACGGAGAAATTAAGATCTCGCAGATGAACGCGGCCGACCTAAAGCACCTGGTTCAGCGAGGCGAAGGCACTTTTCTCGAATTCAAGAAAACCGTACCGTCTCCCGAAAAAATTGCCCGTGAAATTGCAGCTTTTGCCAACACTTCTGGAGGAACCATCCTGATTGGAGTTGACGATTACAAGAACATCACCGGCATCAGCGCCTATTTTGAAGAGGAATTCTTGCTGATGGAAGCCGCACAAAAATGCTGCGTACCATCGATACAGCTCGATATCGAACTTGTGCACTCGGGCTCGCAGGACGTGATGGTTGTACGTGTTCCTGAAGCCGAAAAAAAACCGGTGTACATCAAAAACAAGAAGAAGAGGCTGGTATTTATCAGGCACCAGGACGAAAGCGTATTAGCCAGCGACGAACAGGCCGAAGTCATGAAGCATCAGTATTCCGACTCAGGCGTCACGTTCGAGTACGGTAAGAATGAACAGATGCTCTTTCGATATTTGAATGAATATGGCGAGATTACCGTTTCGCGATTTGCACGGCTGGTCAATGTAACGACCTTTCGTGCTTCAAAAATTCTAGTTAATTTAGTCAGCGCGGGTGTACTGAAATTATTTCGGCGATCGGAGACCGACGTATACGCATTCGCAGAAAACCCGAAGTAACGATTTAAAAAAGTAGTACCATGGCACTGCCAGAAGAAAATCTCGACGAAGTAATTGCCTCACTGATTGATTTGGATTCAGATGGAGAGGAGGAATCTTTAGCTCTTGACCCGACACCGGTCGAAAAGAAGCATGAATTTCCTGTGTCGCTAACAGAAAGGGCTGCTCGTCAAATTAAACGAATCCGTGAAAGTGAAGACCTGGAAGACGGGCTCTACCTCAGAGTTGCCGTTGAAGGCGGTGGATGCTCCGGTCTCAGCTATAAACTGGGCTTTGATATCCGCACCGAAGACGACAGCGTGGTTGAAAGCCAGGGCTTCGAGATTATTGTAGATCCCAAACACATGCTCTATCTCGACGGGATTGTGATCGACTACCCAGATGGTCTTGATGCGCGTGGCTTTACCTTCGACAATCCCAACGCAAGTGAATCCTGCGGTTGTGGAACATCGTTTGCAGTATAGTTTTTTGAGTAGCCAGGTCATCCTGAGCCTTTTTTTGCCCAAAAGCTTACAACACTGTTTTTTTGATGACAGTATCAAAGTCCCCTCCCCGAAGTGTCGGGATTTCGAAAAGTACTCAACTTGAGAGAGGATTTTCCCGAGGGATGCCTGTGGCGAAGACTGCCTGCCGAAGTCTCTGCGCATGCAGTGGTGTGTTGGGTAAGGAGGAAATCGTCGATTCAAGCCAACAAAGATCTTCCCCAGCCTGATTCACCCGCCTTTCTCCCCATCCGCCTCGGTTGTAATCAACCTCACGCCTCTCTTGAACGTGATGTAGTGCCATACCCACTCGGCAAATACCCTGAACCGGTTCCTGAACCCGATCAGGAAAAAGATATGGATCAGCGACCATAGCAGCCATGCAAACAGTCCCGAGAAGGTAAATCCGCGAATATCGGCAACGGCGCGTGCACGTCCAATAGTGGCCATGCTCCCTTTATCCGTATAGGAAAACGCCGGGGTTTCTTTTCCTTTCATTCTGTTTCGTATCAGTTTAGCCAGATACTTTCCCTGCTGCAGGGCCACCGGTGCGAGGGCAGGCAGCGGCTGTCCGTCTTTATCCTCCGCAAAGGCCGCATCGCCAATCACGAAAATGTTTTCGGAACCGGGCACCGAAAGATCGGGATTTACCCTGGCCCGGCCCATTCTGTCCGTTTCACATTCCAGTGTTTTAATCAGCGGGGATGCTTCCACACCAGCGGCCCACACAATGTTAGGTGTTGCGATATATCTCTCCCCGATATCAACACCGTCTTCGCGAATATCCTTAACCGGGCTGTTCAGAAGCACCGTTACCCCCATCTTTTCCAAGTCTTTCTTTGCCTTTCCGGAAAGCTTCTCCGAATAGCCGTTCAGGATCCTGTCGGCCGCCTCGATCAATATCACATCGGTTTCGTCGGGCGAAATATTTCTGAAATCACGCATCATGTTGCGCTTGGCGATTTCAGCAATGGCCCCTGCCGTCTCCACACCCGTTGGTCCGCCGCCGATTACCGCATAGGTGAGATAGGGCTTTCTTTTTTGAGTGTCTCTGATCTTATCTGCTTCCTCAAGCGAAACGAGAATGCGTTCACGGATAGAAAGCGCATTGTTCAGCGTTTTTAGACCGGGTGCAAATTTCTTCCATTGGTCATTTCCGAAATAGTTGTACCTGGCACCGGGGGCCAGAATCAGGTAGTCGAACGGGATGGCTTCGCCATCTGACAATATCACGTTGCCGGCATCCTTGTCCACCTCTGTAACCTCTCCGAGGATGGTTTCGATATTCTTGTTGCGGCTGAATATGGCGCGAATCGGAACGGCGATATCACCCGGCGACAGGGCGGCCGTTGCAACCTGATAGAGCAGCGGCTGAAAAAGATGGTGGTTTCTTTTGTCGATGAGCGTGATCTGGCAGTCCGTTTTCCGAAGTGCTTTAGCGGCGGCAATACCGCCAAATCCACCGCCAATAATTACAACTTTCGTTTTAACAGACATGTTCACTCACCTAATTCAGTTTCGCCTTGGCGGTTTTAACGATTTTCAGAATCTCCTCTTTAGGAATCGTAAGCCGGTTGCCGCAATAGTGGCACACCACTTCCTGGCTTTCGCCTTCCATTTCTTTCAAATCATCGTAGCTAAGCATGGCAATAGCGTTCTTAAAGCGCTTTGGTGAACAGCGACAAAAAAAGTGAACAGGCTGCCGGTCGAGCTCTTTCACGCTGAAAGGTGTGCAGGCCATTTCCATAATATCATCGATATATTTGCCGTCATTCAGCATTTCATGAATCGGTGGCAGCTCGGATAGTGTTTTCTGCAGCTTTTCCATGCTGGACTCATCCGCACCCGGCATTCGCTGTATCAGAATGCCGCCGGCGTGATGTACATCGCCGCTGTTGTCAAGGTCCACATCCAGTAAGAATGCGGAGAGTACCTGTTCCGACTGAGCCATGTAGTGCGCTATGTCTGAAATCACATCGCCCTCTACAAGTTCGATGGTGCTGGTTCGCGGCTCCGCCTCATTGTACAGAATTTTGGATACTGTTAACAGGCCTACACCAAGGCCGTCTCCAATAGAAACCAATTTGTCGGAGTAGTCCATTTCGGCAGCAGGATTTTGGGAGTAGCCGCGTATTTCGCCCGCCCGGTTGGCTTCGCCTACCAGCATTCCAACCGGACCGTTACCTTCAAGACGGACCTGAATGCGTTCCTCGCCTTTTAGTTCCGATGCAAGGAGCATGGCTGCGGTGAGCGTGCGTCCAAGCAGCACCGTGTTGAGCAGCGAGAGATTATGGTTTTCTCTTGCTTTTTGCACCACGTCGGTGGTTTTTACAACGCTGATTTTAAACTCGCCATCGGTGTGGATTCCCTTGATGAGGCGATCCTTAAACTTAAATTTTTTCTTTAGTGACATATGATTTTTTGAAGGGTAAAACTCCGGAGTTAGCCTGTGTGGCAAGTATAACGTTTTACTTTAGAGAACCGTTTACAACCTAATAAGATACGGGGATTTGGAGAAAATTTACATGATAGCGGGTGCAAGATGCAGGATACAAGGAACAGGGAGCCCCGATGGGTCGGGACTGCGCAAAAGAGCGCAGCAGGGAGCAGGGAGCAAGATATTGGTGGTGAAATGGGAATCAAGGGTTTCGGATGTAAAATTTATGCAGGTTGGTGATGGAATGAATTCAAGCCCGCCATACCCCGAAGGGGTAGAATGTGAATAGCCCCCTGTGTAACGGGGGGTTGTACGGGGCGGATGTTGGCGACCCCGAATGGGGTCGAATCAATGGGCGTGATTGAGCCCCGGTTTCGCGATTCGATACCTTCGCAGGAATCGCATTAAACCCCATTCGGGGTTTGCCTCTTTTCTCATTCCTAACCCCGACTTGCGAGTCGGGGCTATTGACATTTGATCCCTCCGGGATCATTGATGCGATGGCTTTCAGGTATCTGAGCTACAAAATTTACCGGCACATCATGGGTACTCGGGGAAAGAAAAAATCCCTGATTTTACGTTGGTTATGGCACAAATTCTGAATACGATTACCCCGAAGGGGTAGAATGTAAATAGCCCCCCATGAAATGGGGGGTAGACGAGGCGGATGCCGGCGACCCCGAATGGGGTCGAATCACCGGCGCGATTGTGGGCCGGTTTCGCGATTCGATACCTCCGCATCCAGATACATCAGGACGAGGGCTTGCCCGGCTGATCTGACTGGATCATTACCACGTACGAACCGGGCTGATAACATATGATTTCTGCGGGATGAACACATCGAAAAAATCAACCGCATCAAAGAAAGAGGGGCACCATCAACACCATGTATTAAGAAAGCAACCCGCTCTCGTTACGGGTTGCTTGTCGATGAGTAGTCAGGGCATGGACCCGTCAGGACCTGTCCCGAAGGTAAACTTCACCCTTCCTTCCGGAAAAGTGGCTTTTTGATGAATAAACCGTACCAACATTTGCCACAGCTTTAATTCGTTGCTCGGCAAGGATATTCGATGCCGTTATGGTCGGGATATTGTGTTTTTCAGCGTAGTCGAAAATGTTAAGAACCGTATCATAAATACGGCCAGTCTTTTCCATCGCTTGCTTCTCATTGTAGCCTTCCATTTCGCTGGCGATATTAATGATGCCGCCGGCATTGATAACATAATCGGGCGCGTAGAGAATTCCCTTCTGAATCAATAAATCGCCGTGCTTCTCTTCATCATCCAGGATATTGTTTGCACCGCCGGCGATGATATCGCACTTCAGGTAGTTCAGGGTGTCATCATTGATCACACCGCCCAGCGCACACGGGCTGAAGATGTCGAGGTTGAGCGTGTAGATATCGTCGGGCTTCACAACCTTTGCACCGGTCTGTTTGGCTACGGCCTCCGCCTTCTCCTCAAAAATATCGGAGATATAGAGCTCGGCCTTTTCTTTCGCGATGTAGCCGGCGAGGTGCGATGCCACCGATCCCGCTCCCTGAATGCCGATCCGCTTGCCGGTGAGTGAGTCGTTTCCATATGCCCGCTTGGCGGCCGCCTTCATGCCCATATACACGCCATAGGCGGTAACCGGCGAGGGGTTGCCGCTGCCGCCCATGTGCTTCGGAATCCCGGTCACATACTTGGTTTCGGTAAAGATCCACTCCATATCCTGCTCCGAAATACCGACATCCTCCGCGGTGATGTAGCGTCCGCTGAGCCCGTCAACAAAGCGTCCGAAGGCGCGGAACAAAGCTTCCGACTTGTCTTTTCTTGAATCACCGATAATCACCGCCTTGCCGCCGCCCAGATTCAGGCCCGAAATGGCCGACTTGTAGGTCATGCCGCGCGATAGGCGAAGCACATCTCTGATCGCGTCTTGTTCGGAGCTGTAGTTCCACATCCGCAAGCCGCCCAGCGAAGGACCAAGGGTGGTGTCGTGAATGGCAATGATCGCCTTGAGGCCGGCTTCCGGTTTCGAGCAAAAGACAATTTGCTCATGTTCCATATTCGAAAGATCGCTGAAGAGCTCAAAATTTTCATCCACATCACTTTTCGTACCGATCTTATCCATCGTTTCATTCATAACGTCTGTACTTCTGATTTTCTGGAAGGTTAAAATATTTTTTGGAACCGCTTCCAAAGCTATGAATTTTCTTGGAGAATTGACAGATTTCAAGTGTAACAATTTTCAAACGGTAAATTAAACAATACAATAACAATAATTTAGGTCATTATGGTTTTTGCCCTTATTCCATTAGCCAAAAAATTTTTGTCAGCAAGCAGAGTTTCTGTGCCTGCAGCGCTCGAAGGCATTCAGGTACGTTGGGTTTAAGACTCCTTAGCGACATGAAATCACAACATATCCCGGGCTCTAATGGCTTAGATTACTACTCAGGCCTTGATGGTTGTGGCCGCAGAAGGGCTTGAGGGTTTTTGGGTAAAATTAGTGTGTGCTGCTGGCTGATTTGAGGAAGTATCCAGCCCTTCAACGGACACCCTCCCGGCTAACGCCGTACTCCCCTAAAG
>PWWL01000211.1 GCA_003561515.1 Balneolaceae bacterium | reverse complement strand
TCGGTTTCCACCAATTTTACTGCAAGGTATTACTTCGGTATACCGGAGAATTTTGCCTCTTTGATCGGAGGTTTAGGTTTTTCTCCCGATGAACAGCGACTACTCGATGGTGTAGCCGAAGAGCGTCTGTTGATGTCGCGCTATGTCGGAATTGTGGGCAATTACCTGGTGCAAAACCGGTTTGAACTTTTCGGTGAGCTTAAGTTCACGGGTCAGCAATTTCCTTTTACCGACGATTATATCAGCATCTACACCTTCGAAGCCGGAGCACGTTACCGATTTTAATGAATCCACAAGAACTTGAAAAACGCTGCCTTGGATTTATTAACGGTCTCGAAACGGCCGATCCGGCGCACGATCTGGCCCATACGGAAAGAGTGGTGGCCAATGCCAGAAAAATCCTAGAATCAGAAAAGGCGGATACAATAGTGACGCTCACCGCGGCGTGGCTCCACGACTGTGTAGTACTTCCAAAAAACGATCCCGAAAGAAAGCGGGCTTCTTCACTCGCGGCAGAGAAGGCTGCTCATTTTTTGAGAGATATTGGCTTTCCCACAGAAAAGATTGATCAGGTGACTCATGCCATTAAAGCACACAGTTTTTCGGCAGACATTAAACCTGAAACCGTGGAGGCAAAAATTGTGCAGGATGCCGACAGGCTTGAGGCGCTTGGAGCCATTGGCATTGCCCGTTGCATGATCGTTGGAGGCAAACTCGGCCGCCAGCTCTACGATGCAGCTGATCCCTTTTGCCGTGATAGAGACCCGGATGACGGCCTCTTTACCATCGACCATTTTTATACCAAACTTCTGAAGCTGCCCGAAACCATGAATACTGAAGCCGCCCGAAATGAGGCTCGCATCAGGGCTGAGTTCATGATTCGCTACCTGAAGGAATTGGAACGGGAGATAAAGTGATGAAGGTGACCTTTAAATGTATTTTAGTCCTCTTCACAACAGCACCCACGCCAGAATCTGAATCACAATCAGTCCCGTGATGCCCATAAGCAGGGTGGTGGTAGTGTGGGTTTTGAGGGCAGTGGCCGTATCCATTTCGGAGAATTTGGCGACCACCCAGAAGTAGCTGTCGTTTACATGTGAAACGGTAAGCGAACCCGCCCCGATGGCAAGCACCACGAGTGCCGTTCCGGTAATGCTGTCGAGACCGAGCGGTTCCAGCAGGGGTGCGCAGATTGCGGCTGCCGTAATGATGGCTACCGTGGATGAGCCCTGGGCTGTTTTCAAAAAGGCCGCTATGAGGAAGGGAATTACGATTCCCAGTCCGCCCGCCCCGGCAAACTGCGCTGCGAAATCACCCAGGTCGGTTTCGCGCAGCACGGCTCCGAATGCACCACCCGCGCCGGTAATCAGGATAATGATTCCGGCTTTCTTCAGCGCCTCCTCAAGCCATTTGTTCTGGATACGCTTCTGACCCGATCCCACCATGAAGAAAGCGATCAGAACGCCGGTAAAAAGCGCCACAATCGGGTCTCCCAGGAATATGGCGGTACTATAGAGATATCCTTCTCCCAGCGGCGCAGTCGGGTACTCGGCCACCGATTTCATCGCTATCAGGAAGATGGGAGTGAGGATAGGTGCAACGGCCAGTGTAAACGATGGGGCGGTTTTGGCAACCGCTTCTTCCTCTTCGGGATGCGACAGCTCGATGGTGTACCTTGAGCACCAGTACCGCGCCCATAGCAGTGCAACCACCATAACCGGGAGGGATACAAGCAAGCCGTAAATCAAAACCCGGCCGATGTCTGCCCCGAGCGTGGCTGCGGCGGCAAGCGGACCCGGGGTGGGAGGCACAAACACATGCGTGGCATACAGCCCCGATGCAAGAGCAACGGCCAGTACGGCTACAGAAATGCCGGTTCTGCGTCCGATGGCTTTCATCAGTGAGGAAAGAACGATAAACCCCGAATCGCAGAAAACGGGAATGGAGACAATATAGCCGGTCATACTCATCGATATGGGTGCGTTCTTCTCACCGGTCCATGCCAATAGTTTGTTTGCCAACACCCGGGCTCCGCCGCTCCTGTCGAGATACTCACCGATAATGGTGCCCGCAGCAATCACAATTCCGATACTCTGCAGGGTGGAGCCAAATCCGCCAGACACGGCCCCGAGCATGGTGCTCACTCCCAGGCCCGTTAGAACGCCCATCATCAGGCAGCCTGCCAACAACGCAAGGAATGGATGCAGGCTCCAGCGAACCGTCATCCAGATGATGGCAGTAACAACCACGAGAAGCCAGATAAATGTCATCATAAAAGTATGTCCCCTCTGTTAGCAGATTTTTCGGTTAGTTAATCTGAGATTACCATTTACAATTATGCAGTTAATTGATCTTCTCAACCGATTGCCCTATAAGAAGAACTGTAACCACCCCTGTCTGCCGAAGCCTCGGCACAGGCAGGCCCTGCTCCTCCTTACAAAGGAGGGGAGATTCCTGCCAATGTTTAAAATCCAGAATCGATTTAAAATCAGTTACTTCCTGCTTAAAACCCGATCAAACCCACTTCCTTAGCATTTTCGAGATACTGTTGCACCGCCTCGCGGGTTACGGTTCCGTAGTAGTGGGCACCCGCTTCCCTTGCCTGGGCTGCAACCATCCGGTAGATATCGAGCCCGGTTCTCTCACCATTAACGGCACTGAGAATTTCCATGGCCATTAGTCCGTGCAGCCCCGGAACGCCGCGCACCTGGCCGCGGCCTGTTCTGAATTCCGTGGGACCCGCCGTCAGCTCAGGTGTAATGCCCCTGAGCTCACGTTCAATGGGTGTGAGTGAATAACCACGCGGAGCCGAAGAACCGTGAAACAGCTCATACATCGCCCGCAGCTCTTGCATCGCTTTGGCTTTCCTGTTTTCCACAATCTGCCGCTTGCGGCTGATTACTGCATCGGGTACTCCGCCAATTTGTACCATCGACTCCACAGCCTGCAGTTCACGGGCTGCTGCATATTCAACCTGTTCAATCGCCATTTGGTAGTTTGCACTGCCCCGCTCACTGCGGATAATTGAAAGGGCGATACCCGTGTTTAATGCGATCCTTTCACCGCCGCGCCGCAGGGTCTCAACCGCAAAATCGGGTGCCCGGTCGGACGATGCGGTTGCCATGATCCACGCAATCAGCGCGCCTGCCGCCGCGTTCCGGCCAAGCTGCGTGCGGTCGATATTCCAGAGATCGTCATCGGATGTGTGTATGTAATTGTCGGGGAAATTGGTGAATGATATTCCCGGCACCCCGATCGGGGCTTCGTTGAACGGCACGTGATCGGTGTTGCCGTGGAACCAGATCATCTCTGCATTGTAGCGGTGCCGGCTGCCAAGTCGCGACAGGTGCGGTTTGGTGTAGAGATTCTGAGACCCCGCCTGGAGCTGCGACAGGTGTGATGTGTTGGTGGCCACCATGTAATCGATCACCGCCTCGGTTACATCGTTAAAGAAGTGAAACCGCGTTGCCGGCAGGCGGGTTACGTTCTGTGTCCGCAGTACATCCTGCGATTGATCGGCCCCCACCATATCCTGGTTGATGTTCACCCACATTTCGTGGTGCGCTTCGGGATAGTCAGAGAAATACTGGCGCTGGCTCGAAAATTCAGTCAGCCACCAGAACCGTATATTCCTCTCGGGGCGCTCCAGCTTGCCCGAATCAATCAGTTTTTTCAGGGCACGGCCTATTTCCAGGATGTTGGCCGTTCCGCTTGCATCATCGTTGGCCGAGAACTTTTCTTCCTGCATGTGGCCGGTCAGCACAATATCCTGCCTTTTATCTGGATTGGTGCCCCTGATATACGCTTCTACCATCACCTGCCAGGGTTCTTCTCCCTCTTTCGAGTCATAATCCGAATCAACATATGCATGCACCGTTACCTGCTCAGAACTGTTCACCAAGCGGTCGCGCAGCTCAATTCCCTGCGCCATGGTCAGTACAAATGCAAAGCCGGGGTGCCCTCCATCGGGGCTTTGGGTGGGAATCCGGGTCCACGGAACCTGGTCGGCATAATTCACCGCTACACCGCCTAGTCCGGTAAACGGCTGCATGGGATTCCGGAACCAGACCACTCCCTCTGCACCGCGGTTCCATACGGCTTCGCGGATCATGGCCGTCAGGTTTCCGTAGCCCAGCACAATTTTACCTTCCACGTTCAACCCTTCAAAGTCGGCGGCTGAGGCGGCTTCCCCGGCATACACCAGTTCGGTTTCCACATCGGCGGGGGCACTGTAATCGGCGAGGTGCAGGGGAGTCTGCAGGTAGCTTGCAATCCGCTCGGGCCTGTCACCGGTAATCCAGAGTTCCGCTTCTCTGGCATTCCAGGGCACGATATTGTAATCCTGGATGATTAGCTGAACATCTTCGAGCCCGTACTCTTTGGCTTTCTGCTCATAATACCGGGCAACTTCCATCAGCCCATCGGCCCCGCCCTGCGGCCTGTGAAACTGCGAATTGTGGCGGATGTGCTCGTAGGCCGCATCCCCCGAAATTTCCTGTTTGATGAGGTTTTTGATATCAGGGTCGATCAGCTTCAGATCCTGGGCGTAAAGACCGGAAGAGTACAAAATGAAGGAAAGAAGTATCCATAGGGAATAGCGCAGCAATGACATGGCAGAATATGGTTCTCTTATAAGTTCAGAAATTTTTTGGATGATAGGATATTCAACAAAAAACTGCCAATCCGCCAAAAAAGGAAAGCAATGCCTTAGACATTAGAAAGTTCAGCTACATCAGCTTTAGGAAGGGTAAACTTGAATTCTGTACCACCCTCATGAGATGCCCCAAAAGATATTTCACCATCCATCAGCTCTATAAAATCTTTGCAGATCGATAGCCCCAATCCTGTACCTGTTTCACCCTGAGTCCCTAAACTCGACTCGCCAAAAGATTTGAAGATCGTGTTTCTTTTCTCATTTGGAATTCCAACCCCGTCATCGCTTACTTTCACAGTTACCGTGTCATTCTCAACTCTTAAAGAAATCTTTACTTGTCCCTCATCTTCCACGAATTTTACTGCATTGGAGACCAGATTTCGAATTATCACTCTTAGCATATTTTCATCGGCATATGCCAAAAGATCTGAGGGTATCTCATTTGTCAGCTTAATGTTCTTGCTTTCAATGCTTGACTGCTCTCGGCGTATAATTTCTTCTGTAAAATTGTAGAGATTGCAAGGTTTAATTTCGGGTTTTAAACCCTGTTTCTGATTCAGTGCCCATTGAAGGTAGTCGCCCAAAATCGAAATTCCATTTTGCAACTTGAAGTCTGCCTCTGAAAGAACAGTATCCAAATGATCTTTATCGAGAGCTCCTTCCTGAAGCAGATAAACAACGCTTTGCAGGTCACTGAGAGGGGATCGAAGATCGTGGGCCAAAATTGAAAGTAACTTGTCTTTTTCTTTATTCACCTTTTCAAGCTCATCCTGCTTTACATGCAATTCGCCGTTCACTTTTCTTATGTTTCTATATAAAAACAGAACACCCAGTAAAGCGGCAATTATCACTACGAGCAAAATTATCGTGATCGCAAGAGTGCGCTGCTGAGACACCAGAGCTTGTTCAGCTAGTTCGCGATTTTCACGTTCAAGCCTCAAACCAAGTACAGCTTCCTGGCGTGCCAGAGCCTGCTCACGCTCGGTTTGAGAAAGGCTATCGGTTAATTCAGCGTATCGCTGCAGATACAAGAACGCAGACGTTGTATCTCCCGACATTTCATTCACGCGATACAGCTCTTTACTGACTTCACGTGTCAAATCCAGATTATTCATGGATTGGGCTATCTCAAGGGAACGCTCGAAATAATCCTTAGACGATTCCAGGTCGCCAAGATGTTTGTAGGTTTGGCCCATTCCCGTATAATTATAAAATTGGCCGATAACGACACCATATTCTATGCTTAAGTCGTAGGACTCCTGGAAATATTGGAGGGCTTTTCCGGGTTCGCCCATTTCGTTATAGACAGCACCAAGATTGTACCTGGCCTGAATAGGTGTGATAATGTTTCCAATCTTCTCGCCTGAATTCAATGCATTTAAAAACATTTCAATGGATTCTTCAAACCTTTCCGTTTCTTTTAGAAGAATGCCATAATTGATGCTTGAAGCGATGATATATCGCATGTTTCCAAGCTCTTCGGATATTGTCAGCGCTTTCTCTAAGTATCCCTCAGCCAGCTCAAAATTTTCTATTTCCATATTTATCACGCCCAGATTATCATACAGCACTCCAAGTACTAATGAATCCATTCTTTCTTCTGCCAGTTCGAGTGCTGAGAGATAAAAATCAATCGCTGTGGACGTTTCACCGAGTGATTGATATGCGCCGGCAACATTTTGACGGATGCCCGCCTCCAATGTGTAATTTTGTTGTTCTTTGGCTTCTTCAAGCAGTTCAAGATAGAGCCTGATAGCTTCCGAATAGTCGCCTTTAGTGCGGTGGGCCGTAGCGATCAGGTTGCCTACGTTGATCCATTTTGACGTATGCGTCAGTCTTTCGAAAGGGTCTTGAAGGTGAATAATTATAGAATCGGGCTGCCCTTTTGTAGTGTAGTAGTTTCCAAGGTTCCCGTAAGCAAATGCTTTGCCTTCATCATCACCGATCTCCTTCGCAATGTCTAATGCACGGTTAATTTTACCCCTCGCACGTGATAGTTCTCCGACTGTTATTAGATCGGCGGCTTTGTTGTTCAGGCTTTCAAGGAGGGCGTTGTCTTCAGAGTTAGCGGCATCTGTTTCTGACGATGATAAGCCGGATTCTGCTACAGCCGGTTCAATAAAATGACTGCCCTCTGCTGAGGATGCTATACCCGCCATCAAAAATATCACGAGCGCCGTAACACTGCCGTAGATGCTTTGCGAATTTGTAAATTTAAATACCATATTGATTTACCGAAACTTTTTCATCGGCCTGTAGAGTCCTACGTTTTTTTATAATACAAGAACCTTTCTGATGAAGTGTGTTACAGCTTAAGCTTCTTTTTTAACATTAAACTGTTCTATACCATACTCAATTAATTTTGATGTTGTTTCGACAAACTTTTTACCGACCAGTTTCTCTATCTCCTTATCGGCCTTCTGGTAGTTTTTTATAAGTTCTTCGACAGTTTTTTTCCGTTTCACGGATATTTTGACCGACATCTCTTTTCCTTCCCTGTTTTTTTCAACAAACTCCATTTTCTCAAGTTTAGCTATAAATCTGGTAATTGTTGAGGGAGCGAGGTTTAAGTGGTCTGCAATCATTTTTTGAGTGGCCCCATCTTTTTCGTTCAGGTACATCAGCAGTTCAACATAAGATGTGGCCAAATTATACTCTGTAAAATATGAATCGTAGTGCCGTGACACTTCACGGCTAAATTGATTTAGAATGGAATGCATAACTCTTACTCATTTTTTTGTATGTGCAATTGAAACCTGCACATTCTAATCGTCAGAATCAACCTTCCGGTTTCATTTTTAACCTTCAAATTACGATCTTCCGTGCGACGCTATTACCCAGACTATGTATAGAGTTCAGCTTAAAAATTTCGAAGGCCCGCTCGATCTTCTTCTCTTTTTTATAAAAAGGGATGAACTGAACATTTACGATATCCCCATCTCCCATATCACGCACGAATTTCTCGACTATATTCGGCTTATGGAAGAACTCGATCTGGATGTAGCAAGCGAGTTTATCTACATGGCGAGTTTACTGATGTCTATCAAAGCCAGAATGATGCTTCCCCGCGAGCAAGAAGAAGATGAAGAGCTGGATGAGGATGATCCACGTTATGAGCTTGTCCAAAAACTTTTGGAGTACAAGCAATACAAGGAGATGGCTGAAAAACTCACGATTATTGATGAAGAAATCCAAAAAAAATACTACAGAGGATATCTTGACGAAGATGATGTTGATAAACAGGCATCAGGAGAGGCACTTAAGGATGTAACGTTATTCGACCTTATGGCTGCCTTTCGAAAGGTTCTTGCCGACATCAAGCGGCAAAACACCTATCATAAAATCGAAAGAATTCAGTACACGGTTGAGAAACAGGCAGAATATGTGCTAACAGAGCTTCAGTCTCGGGGGCGCACGTCATTCCTCACTTTTTGCGAGATGTTAAAGTCCAGAAATGCCATTGTGGTAACATTCCTTGCAATTCTTGAAATGCTCAAAGAACAACAGGTAAATCTATTCGTATCAGATGAGGATCCGACCGATTTCCATATCGATCTAAAACCAGTGGATGAAATCATCGGCACTCCAAAAGTTTTCAAATCCGAGTTCACATAATCGATGAAACGAGTTTTATTCGCTTTTCTGGTCTTTTCGTCAGCTTGTGCAACCCAATCAGAACTGTCGCAGGTTGCTTCTTCCGAAAACCTTCTATCCTATTCTGAATTAATCACGCCCGAATTTCTCAGACAACATTTAGAGGTAATTGCCCATGACTCACTCGAAGGCAGGGCAACCGGCATGCCGGGACAGAAAATTGCTGCTGATTATCTCGCCGAATACTATTCTTCTCTCGGCATAACTCCGGGAGGAGATAATGACACTTTTTTCCAAAAGTTTAAACTCAATGCCGAATACACCGACAGTCTCATTTATTCCACATACACGGTGAGTGCAGGAGATACACTACGATACTCTCACTCGGTGGAGTCTAAAGAACAGACCGGAGAGTTTATCAGAATGTTTGGCGGTTCTGAGCCTCTGAAAGGTGATGTCGTTTTTGCAGGTTTTGGCTTGAATGACGAGGCCAACGGTGTTTTACACCTTGAGGGTGCCGAACTTTCGGGCAATTGGGTTATGATTTTTGAGGACATTCCTTATATCGTTGACGGTGATACGCTTGTAAACCCAAATATCTCAAGTAACAGCCGGGTCAGATCTCTTTTGGTAGAAAATAATGCTGCGGGCATACTTCTGATTTCCGACTATACTCGCAGTGAATTTGACGAACTTGCCGAAATAAGCGCTCAACTTATCAGTAATCCTTCAGGTTTAAGTTTGCAGTACCTTGAGGGCAGAGGCAGAGCTGCCAGTTTTCCAAATGGAGTTGTGCAGATAAGCCCCGAAAAAGCCATAACCTTTTTGGGGCTCGATGGAAAAGATCAGCTTCATAATCTGAGGGATGATCTGATTGATGAAATCACCGAATTCCGTGCACAAAAGCTGCCTTTTATTTTGGACTACACTCCATATGAAGGCCCGGGCTACATAGAAACTGAAAACGTGCTCGCACGTATTGAGGGGGCCGATCCCGATAAAAAGCATGAAACACTTGTATTGGTTGCTCATTATGACCACATAGGAATTACGCAGCCCGACGCAAGCGGTGACGCCATCAATAACGGAGCCGACGACAACGGAAGCGGCACCGTTGCACTTATGAATATTGCCAAGACGCTGAAATCGGCTGCAAATGACGGTTACCGCCCGGCAAGAAGTGTTCTGTTTTTGCATGTAAGCGCCGAAGAGGTCGGCCTGCTTGGGTCGAGGTACTATTCCGATCACCCCGTGGTACCAATCGAAAACACGGTTGCTGCGTTTAACGCGGATATGATCGGCAGAAGCGATCCTGAAAATATCAGACGCGGAGATACCGATTATGTATACCTGATTGGGGGAGAAATCATCTCATCCGGTCTCGACAGCCTTGTTCAGGCCGCCAACCATAACTCTGTAAACATGCGACTCGATCGCCGGTACAACGACCTGCAGGATCCCAACCAGTTCTACCGCAGAAGCGACCACTGGAATTTTGGCAGGCTAAGTGTACCCTTTGTTTTCTTTTTTACAGGCGTGCATGAGGATTACCACCGCCCATCCGATACAGTTGATAAGATCGACTTTGAAAAACTTGCTCGCGTAACCACGCTCATCTATTCTTCAGTAATTGAAGTTACCAACTATGATGGCAGGCCGGTTGTTGATAACGAAGAATTCATTGAAATAACGCGGCGCATGCCCCGGTAGGTACTTACCGCAGAGTTCACAGCATTATTGGCCCAAAAGTATAAAAGCCGCCCAGTGCCGTGGATCTGCATATTCCGGGTGGTCGATAAAATTCAATTTTGCTTCTCTTAGAGATGCACTGTAACTCTTGCCTTTTCTGATATTCCGATAAAATTCAATCATAAAATGTGCTGTAGACTGGTCGTTTACTTTCCACATCGAAACCATAAGGTTTGAAGCTCCAGCATAAAAGAAAGCTCTGGA
>PWWL01000300.1 GCA_003561515.1 Balneolaceae bacterium | reverse complement strand
TCTGCGATTGAAATAACTGAAATTGTGGTTTCGGGCAATCCGCTCTCGAACAGCAGGTCCGATTCCATTTACAGAGGCATGCTCGATACGGGAATGTTCAGCCCGGTGGGTGAGCCAAATACAATCAGAATGCTCCAGATGCTGCCGGCGGTTGCGCACGGTTCATCGCTTTTGGAGGGTTCGTACGTGAGAGGCAGCAATTCTGACGCAATGAACGTACTGCTCGACGGGTCCGTGATCTACAATCAGACCCACCTGTTTGGCCTCATCGACAGCTTCAATGCAGATGTGATCAGAACCGGTTCTTTTTACTATGATATTGCCCCGGCCCGCTACCAGGCACCGCCGGGCGGGGTGCTGAACCTGATCACCAAAACCGGATCGCTTCACGATTATGGCGGAAGCTTCGGTTTCAGCAATTCGGTGATTCGGGGGAGCATCGAGGGCCCTCTATCGGCGGGCAGGGCAAGCTGGCTTCTGGCAGGGCGGCACTCCATTTTGAATCAGGTTGACATTTTCGACAATGCAGGCATGGTTTCCTGGGGGCTCGACATAGACCGGAAGTCGTCGAGGCCGGAAGGTGCATTTACACTCGAGGAAAGGATTGTGACCCCACTCGATTTTTCCGCATCCTTTTATGACCTGCACGGAAAGATTTTCTTCGAGGGAGAAGGGAATAGCCGGTGGACGTTCAGCGGCTACCTTGGCGGCGACGACACTTCTCAGGAAAATGAAAGGATCATTAGAGCCAGCCTCGATCAGACACTTCGCAGATTCGACAGAGGTAACTTTGAAACCCTGAACCGATGGGGTAACCGTTCATTCAGCATTACCCACATGCGTGATATCTCACCGGCATGGTCGTTAACCGTGAATGGCGGATACAGCTATTATTACACGAGATACCTGAAAGAGGATTTCATTTACCAGCGCCCTTCCCAAGCCAACAACTCACAGCTGTTCTTTGTGAACGATTTTGAAAATGAAAGCGAACTGAATCACGGATATGTGACCAGTGAGATTCAAAACGGCAACTTTTCTGCCGGGCTCGCAATCAACATGTACAGCTTTAACTACCTTGAAAATTCTTTTAACCGCCCTGAATTTTTTCAGAGAAGCCGGACACTGATGCCTGAACTGTTTGCGGAATACAATTTTTATGCAGGCGAACTTCTGGAGCTGCAAAGCGGAATCCGGCTTCATCATTACAGTGACGGTTCCTACACAAATGTTTCGCCGCGATTGCGGGTCACTTTTTTCCCCGATAACCGTATCTCTTTTGGAGCAGGCTTTACCCGGAACCACCAGTTCCTCTATCGTCTGGCGATATATAAACATACAACCTCCGATATCTGGATCAGCGCAACCGAAGGCCAGCCGCCGGCTGTAAGCGACAATCTTAGCGCGGGCATCTACCTGCACCCATGGCGCAGTGCCCTGTTACAGGCCGAGGGATATCTGAAGTGGCAAAAGAATCTGCGTTTTCATGAAATCAACATTCAAAACCTGCAAAGCCCCACAGAGCAGCGCCCCTGGTTTTTCGACAATGACGGCTTTTCACGGGGTCTTGAAATAATGTTCAGACAGGGCCTTGGGCGTGCAGAGTTTATCCAGAGCTACACAATCAGCAGTTCAGAGTTGCGCAATGAGCGGTTGAATGCAGGGGAATGGTTCTACGCTGAATGGGATCGCCAACACCGATTCAATACTATCCTCACCTGGAATTTCACAGGAAATCTTAAAACGGCTGTGAACTGGATCTATTCAACCGGGCGCCCCGACCGCCTGGAACTTTTCAGTACTGAGCCCGGGCGGCTAGGCCACTACAGCCGGGTGGATCTGAGTATCACCTATTCCCGAAATATAGGATCTGAACGGATTACCCTGCAGGCCGGGGTGTACAATCTGCTGGATCGGAACAATCCATGGTACCGCGAATGGGTGCAGGTGGTGGACGACAGCAGGGTGCGTCCTCAACTGGTTCCGGTAGAGGTTGATGTGTATGATCTGGGATTTCGCCCATCGTTTACCGTTGGGGTTTATTTTTGACATGAGTTACGCTGTCGCGTGCAAAAGATGAGCCCGAATTGGTCGGGACAGGCGAGATAAAATCTTTGAATTTGGTAGATAAAAAGCCCCCACCCCCGAAGTGTCCTCTCGTGTGGACACATCTTTTGGCCTCTCAAATCTGGCGTCTTAAGTATTTGACACCTGTACCGTAAGACAATCGATTTGTTATTTTGGCGGTATTGGTACTGTCGCAGGCTTTCAGCCTGCCAGAAGGATAACATCTGTTTACTTGGGGCGAATGCCCCAAGCTTTGTTCTCTCAGGCTTTCAGCCTGAAATTCGTGCCAATAAAAAAAGGCTGAAAGTCTTACATAACACAGCCCGGGGCAACGCCCCGGGTAGAAGGCGCATCCATTGGGCAGGCTGAAAGCCTGCGATAGGTCAAATTTTTTTTAAAAAAAGGAATGTTTTAAAATGATTCGGTGCCATGCAATACCCGATGTTTAGACTTATAAATATTGATATGAAAAAAATGTGTCCACACGATAGGAAGTGTCGGGACCAAGTGTGGCTTTTCAAGGAGGGGAGACACTTTTCCTAATTCATATATCGAACCCAACTTTTTTAGGATAGTATCCGGGATTGATCCCGAGAGAGCTGATTATCAAAAATTTATCGGCACTATTTTTATAAAACGGTGCAACGAAAGCGGCGGTGATACGTAGTACCTGCTGTAACCTGAGCATTCACTTTTTTCAGATGAAGCTGACACCGCTGCTTACTTTACTGCTGCTTCTGTTAACAGCCAATCCGGCAGAGGCACAAATCGATATACGGGGAATAGTTACCGATGCCGAAACCGGAGAATCACTGCCATCGGCAACTATTCTGCTTGAAGGAACATACCGTGGTACAATTACAAACACGGAAGGGCATTTTTCAATTTCTGTTCCGGAACTGCCTGTAACGCTTACGGTGAGGTACATCGGCTTTAATTCAGAATCCATAGAAATTACGGATACCACCGGACTGCCGCTGCGGGTGAGCATGACCAGGTCGGTGGCGGAAATGGATGAGATCGTGGTTACCGATCGCGATCCCGGCCTGTCGATTATGGAGCGGGTGATTGCCCGGAAACAGATCTGGAGGGCGGATCTCGAAAACTACCGGGTGGATGCCTACACGAGGCAGTCCATCAGCAGTGATACGTCGATTGCATCAATCACGGAGAGCAGTTCCACAGCATGGTGGCATCGCGATCATGGCCACAGGGAGCTTCAGCTTACCTCCAGGCAGACCTCCAACCTGACCCGCGACCAGAACTTTTCGGGAGTGCGTTATCTGCCCAATTTTTATGATGATGATATCGAAATTGCAGGTTTTCGAATGGTGGGCATTACCCATCCAGATGCATTACGCTATTACAGGTTTTCTCTGCAGGAAACAACCTTTATGGACGGTAAGCCGGTCTATAAAATTGAGGTCATTCCCCGGCGTCAGCGTCAGCCGCTATTTGAAGGAACTGCCTGGGTTCTTGGACGCGATTACGCTCTGCTCGAGGTAGACCTGAAACCTAACGATGTTGTGGATTTTCCGCCGCCAGTGCAGGACTTTGACCTGAGCTATAAGCAGCAGTTCAGCAATTACGGTGGTGAATTCTGGCTGCCGGTTGACATGCGCATAGAAGGGCGCATACGTATTGCCATGGTAGGCCTTCGTTTTCCCGCAATGAATTTCAGGCAGGTTTCGAGGCTGTCGGATTACGAGGTGAATACCGAAATTCCTGATACTGTATTTGCAAGCCGGACGCAGTTTGCGAGAGCGGATTCTGTGCCGGCTGAACATCAGTTCAGGGAGATTGAGCAGATTCCGCTCACGGCTGAAGAGAGCCTGGCCTACGAAACCATCGACAGTACCAAAACGCTTGAGAACACCTTCAGGCCGGAGGGATTCCTTGCAAGGATGATTGATTCTGAGGATGAAAGGCAGAGAAACGGGCCGCTTGGGGCAGCAGCCGGCATTTTGCCTGAAGGATTGTCGCCGGTTTTCCGGTTCAACAGAATGGACGGATTCTATACCGGGCTCAAATATGAACGAAGATTCAGTGAGCCGGGTACCCGTTTCAGCATTAAGGGCGGATACAGCTTTAACAGCGAATTATGGGATTACGGAGGGGAAATTTCTCAGAGAGTATGGAGCGAAAACGGCCGTGCAATTTCGTTGACGGCACTCTACAGTAATTCCACGGCAAATCGGTACGGCTCAGAATTGTACACGCGCGATATGAATACCGTGGTTTCACTTCTAGGCGGTGAAGACTATTTCGATTACTACCGTAATGAAAAGGTATATGGCGGAATCAGGGCCAGGAATATTTTCCCACGGAGTGTTATCAGCGCCGGCTTCAATCACGAAAATCACAGGAATTTTGACGGAACGGAACTTCGCGATTACAGCCTCTTTGGCTGGCACAGACCAAGACGCGCAAATCCAGTGATTGAAGAGGGAGTGCTTAACTCCGTAAACCTTGTGCTGGAGGTAAACCGCAGCGGACAGTCGTTCGGCTTTGCCGGCAGTAATGGTTTTATGATCTCGGCAGAATGGAGTGATTCGGCCCTGGGAAGCGATTTTGATTTTGTTCAGCTGAAAGGGGCAGCTGATCTTTCCATACCCACATTTTATCAGCGAAGGCTGTTTGCCAACACGCTCGACATCCATGTTTCTGCAGGTACTTCATTTGGCAACCTGCCCCAGCAGCGCTTTGGGGCCATTGATGGATCCCTGACCAGGTTCACCCCTTTTGGCTCACTTCGCACACGGCCGTTTCTTCCTTATGAAGGATCAGAGTACTGGCTGGCGGCTGCCGAACATAACTTTCGCACCATCCCGTTTGAGCTGCTCGGAATAAGGCCGCTGGTTGACCGCGGGTGGGGAGTGATCCTGTTTGCGGGCGCCGGCAATACTACAGCTCCGCCCGATTTCCAGGATGGTGTGATGGTCACCGATGGTATCCATTACGAGGCCGGAGCAAGCCTGAACAGTATATTCGGGATCATGAGGCTCGATTTTGCTTTCAGGATCGACCGTCCCGGATTTTTCCTTGGGTTTAGTGTGCCGAGATATTTTTAGATGGAGGAGATACGATTATGACATGGTATTTCTTACCCAGCTGATACTGCGATGTGGTTCATGTTTGGAATTTGGGATAAATCAGAATTCATGGGTTGGATAGAAATACCGTGTCTGAAATGGGGTTTATGCTGTGAGCGACATGGTATTTCTGATTCAGCTTGTACCTGTCTGTGGTTCGTGTTTGGAATTTGGGATAAATCAGAATTCATGAGTTGGGTAGAAATACCATGTCTGAAATAGGGTACATGCTTTGAGAGACATGGTATTTCTTACCCAGCTGATACTGCGATGTGGCTCGTATCTGATATTAGGATAAATCAGAATTCATGAGTTGAATAGAAATACCATGTCTTAATGGGTTGAATAGAAATACCATGTCTTTTATTAAGATTCCCAAAAATTGATCTTCTGATTCAGAATGTCTTCTTCAATATTTCTCTGATGAAATTTGACGAATTCTTCTGCACCACTAAACGCATTTAATGCCTCCAACCTTTCCAATTTTGTTTTTTTGTCGCTGATAAGCGATCTGTATGAACTCCATTTATATCGTTTGTAGTCTGATGAAATTCGATGATGAACCGGGTTTCTATGAATGTAATATATCGTCCAAAGTAGTTGTTCTTCAGAATTGATTTTGACTCTTTTTAAATGCTTTTCGAATAAGGCACCTCTTCGAAGTCGGTTTTTATTGAAGGATTTTGCGTAAGAAATAAAAAACTTTCTGAGTTGCTCTGCGATGGTCTTGTTATCGGAAGATTCTTGAATTTTTATTAGAAAATGGAAGTGATTGCTTAGTAAACAGTAAGCGTATATAGACAGGATATCCTTGGTGTAAAAATGAAAACGGTCAAGAAAAAATCTGTAGTTCTCTGCTGAAACAAACAGTTTCTCACTGCCAACTGCTGAATTGTAAATGTGATAGAACTCTCCGGCTTCGAATGGGCATCCATATTTAGGATAGTTTTCCATATAACTCTCTCTACTTTAATATCGCATGATTTTAATCGATTTTAAATCGTTAGCAACTAATAATCAAGTATTTGTGCAAGAAAAAGAAGATTAGAGACATAGTATTTCTGCCACATGTAGCACATGGTTAAGGTTGGTAATTGGATGGGAGTTGAATCAGAATTCATGGGTTGAATAGAAATACCATGTCTGATATGGGGTTTAAGGTGTAAGAGACATGGTATTTCTGATTCGGCTTGAACCTGTCTGTGGTTCGGAAAAGGAGTGGTGCGGAATCAGAGTTCGCGAATAGGATAGAAATACCATGTCTGATATGGGGTTTAAGGTGTAAGAGACATGGTATTTCTGATTCAGCTTGAACCTGTCTGTGGTTCGGAAAAGGAGTGGTGTGGAATCAGAGTTCGCGAATAGGATAGAAATACCATGTCTAACATGCCCAAATCACCGAATCAGGTGCCGGTTCAGGTAGTTGGTATATACCTGGTGCAGCAGCAGGTAGCTCTGCTGATTGTATGCCACTCCGTGCCCGCCCGGCGGATAAATTCTCAGGTCGATATCCTTGCCAGTATTGGTGAATGCCGTGATCATCTGCATGGTATTTTGAATGTGCACGTTTTCATCCATGGATGAGTGGGCCACCAGCATATTTCCCTGAAGGTTACGGGCATGCGCCATTACCGAGCTGTTGATGTAGTTCTCTTCGTTCTCTTCCAGCAATCCCATGTAGCGTTCGGTGTAGATGGTGTCGTATAGCCGCCAGTCTGTTACCGGCGCTCCCACTAACCCGACACGGAAAACCCGCGGATGGAGTACCATGGTGAGTGCAGCCATATAACCGCCGTAGCTGTGGCCTCGAATGGCCATTCTGCTGCCGTCGATCCAATCGTAGGAGGCGAGGTACTGCGCTGTGGCTGCGAAATCTTCTGCTTCTTTTTTGCCAAGATTCAGGTAAACCGACTTTTCAAAATCACGGCCATATCCGCCGCTGCCCCGATTGTTTACGTTGGCGATAACGTATCCCTGCTGTGCCAGATACTGTGCCCAGGCATTCGTTTCAAACTGATTGTAAACTCCCTGCGAGCTGGGTCCGCCGTATACCATGAGTATCAGGGGATGGCTTTTGTTTTCATCAAAATCTGGCGGGCGTATGATGTATCCGTCCAGATCGTGCCCCTTTTCGGTGGTGAATGTAAACAGCTCACGCGGTGAATATTCATATCTTTCGATGAACTCCTTTACAGATGCATTATCCACAAGCATTTGCAGTTTCATTCCTCCGTTCTCTGTGGTCCAGAGCTCAACCTGGGTTGGGGTCGATATGTTCGACCATGTATCAATGTAGTATCTTCCATCCTGACCCATAGAAAATGAATGGCGGCCTTCTATATGGCTGTAGCGCCGCTTATCGGTGCCGTCGAACCGGATGGAATAGAGATGGCGTTCGAGCGGGTTCACTTCTGTGGATTCGTAGTAGATCCGTCCGATTTCGGAGTTAATTGCATGAACGTTGGTTACCTGCCAGTTGCCGCTGGTTACCTGATTGATGACCTCACCCGAATAAGAATACCTGTAGAGATGCTTGTGGCCGTCGCGGTCCGAAATCCAGAGAAACTCTTCACGGTCATCAGGAAAGAAAAAGTGATCATCGATGCCCGCAAAAAAATCATAAACGTCAATCCACCCATGTTCAGCCTTCTCTTCCATCACAAAGCGTCCATCACCGTTGTTTACATCATGGAAGAAAAGCTTTAAATGATTTTGCTGACGGTTCATCCAGGCAATGGCGAGCTCGGCTTCATTGCTGGTCCAGAAAATCCGTGGCACCAGACCGTCGCCGATATCGATATCCATCCAGATATTTTCGCGGGTTTCCGTATCAATAACCCCGATTCTGATAACCGGATTTTTCTCTCCCACCTTGGGATAAGGGATGTCGGTATACTCAGGGTAATTGCCTTCGTAATCTGTTGAAATGAATCTCTCAACATGCCGCTCATCAGTCTGCCAAAAGGCGATATAGCGGCTGTCGTGCGACCATTTCCAGGCCTGCACAATGCTGAACTCTTCCTCATACACCCATCCCGAACGCCCGTTAAAGAAATGTTCTTTTGCATCGTGAGTAAGACGGGTTTCCCGGTCGTTGCCAAGCTCATATAGGTACATTTCACCATTTCTGTGAAAAGCCACTTTTTGCCCGTCGGGCGAGAGTTCAGCCGTAAAAGCATCTGCTGCAATTTTGCTCAGGGTATTATCATCGAGTGAGTAGTAATAATAGTTGGAGATGCCGCTGTACCTGTAAATCGGAGTAAAGTTGGTTTGAAATACAATGTGCCTGTAGTCGCCCGACCACTGAAAAGAACGGAACTGAAAGGGGGTCCCGTAACCGGGAAAACGATGTTCGGCCGTGTCGAAAATGAGATCATCATCACCGGTAACCGGCGAGTAAACCCTTATTTTAGTTGACCTTGTTTGAGGGTTTTGAATCATGTATGAATATCTTTCTCCGCCGTCAATCCAGGTAACATTTTGCGGACCTCGCTCTCCTGTAATCTGACCTGCAGAAAAGAGGGCGTGCTGAAGGCTTTGATAGGTTTGCCGTTCAGATTGTGCAGATAGATCAAATGCCAGGAAAAATATGATTGGCAGTATTAATAAAGTTCTTCTCTTCAGAAACGTACGCATAACGGTTAGTGAATTTCGAATTGAGCGGCAGTAGTTCTCCGTAAACGCACCGCGTTCTTAAAAGGTGTGGTTAATAAAGCGAATTCTGATTAGATATAATAGAGACTTTCAGACTTCTGAAAGAGAGAGTCAATCGCTGCTGCCGTGCCGGTAGAGTATTTCACCGGCTCTTGCACCTGTGAACTCCCTGTTGCGGATCGCAGGTTCTCCATTGATGAGCATCCATACAACGCCCGAAGAGAGCTGGTGCGGATCGGTAAATGTGGCATTGTCACGTATGGTTTCGGGATCAAAAATGACGATATCAGCCATGTATCCTGCTTTTATCAAACCGCGTTCAGGCAGCCTGTAAACAGCTGCCGGTAGTGATGTCATACTCCTGATTGTTGAAGCAAGATCGGTTACCTGCCTTTCGAGGGTATAAACCCTGATTCTTCTTGGAAATGAACCGTAATTGCGCGGATGGGGAACGCCTTCGCCTTTAGCAACAAACCCGCCATCGGAGGCTGTCATTACCCACGGTTGTACCATGAACCGTTCAATATCCTGCTCATGCATGTTGAAGGAGACGATGCCCGGTGTACCCTGTTCAAGAAGGGAAAGTGTAGCTTCGGCAGGGTTAAGATCCAAAGATTCTGAAATCAACTGAAGAGAAACTCCTTCAAGGTCATGATTAAAAGGCACATGACGCATCACAATTCGGTCTGCCCCGCCTCTTCGCTCAAGGTTTTCATTGATACCCGTGATGATTTCACTTCTGGTTTCGTTATCTGCAATTCGTTCAAGAAATGCGGACCGCCCACCGGCAGCTGCCCATCTTGGTATAAGCGCAGCCATCAGCCCGGTTGCAGATGCTTCATAGGGATATTGATCTGCAAAAATCTCAAGCCCTTTTATATATCTTGCGTGGTTGATGTTTTTTACAACCTCTTCTGATTTTCCCCAAACTTCAGGCCCGAGAGCTTTAATGTGGGAAACAATTCCTGTGATACCGGTTGCTTCAGAGATCTCGATGATCTCCTGTACGGCGGCAATCAAACCAACAGAGTAACTCGATTCATCCCGGATATGGCTTTGATGTACACCGTCGTATTTTTGTATAACGCGGGCAAATTCAATGATTTCGTCAGTTTGGGAAAAGCTTGCAGGTGCATAGAAAAGGCCGGTCGACATCCCGACGGCTCCAGCTTTCATCCCATCGGCAGCGAGCGAGAGCATCTTTTTCAGTTCTTCTTGAGTCGGAGCACGATCGTCCATGCCCATAACCTGGTTACGAATAGCGCCATGAGGAATCATTTGGGCAACATGCACGCCAAGCCCGTGCTCAAGCAGGCGCTTCTGCTGTGCCGGCAAATCCACGGCGCCGTTTCCATCGGGGTTTACGATTACGGTTGATATGCCCTGCGCAAGAAGC
>PWWL01000375.1 GCA_003561515.1 Balneolaceae bacterium | reverse complement strand
GGCATGGCTGCATCCAAATCCGCATCATTGAATACCACCTGCGGTGATTTTCCTCCAAGCTCGAGAAGTACGGGTCGTATGTGATCAGCAGAGTTTTTCATCACGTGAATTCCAACTTCGGGCGACCCGGTAAATGCCATGTGGTCGATTCCCGGATGGGTGGCCAGAGCTTCACCCGCCTCTGAACCCAGCCCTGTAACCAGGTTAATGGCCCCGGGCGGAAACCCGGCTTCATGAATCAGCTCGAATGCCCTTACCACTGCAAGGCAGGCATCCTCGGCAGGTTTGAACACGGTGGCATTGCCGGCTGCGAGAGCCGGTGCCAGCGTACGGCCGGTCATCTGAAGCGGATAGTTCCAGGGTATGATGTGCCCCGTTACTCCAAGCGGCACACGCTGGCTATACACGGTGTATCCATCGGCAAAGGGAATGGTGTCGCCATGAAATTTGTCGGCTGCACCGGCATAAAACTCAAAGTAACGGGCAATGAGAGTGGCATCGGTGCGCGCCTGTTTCATCGGCTTGCCGGTATCTTTTGACTCCAGTTCGGCAAGCTCCTCCACATTTTCCTCAAGAACTTTGGCTACTTTGTAGAGAATTCGCCCGCGGTTGGTAGCGTCGGTTTTGCCCCAGGCGCCGTTAAATGCAGCCCGGGCCGCCTGCACTGCCGCATCCACATCCTCCTTTCCGCTTCTTGCTATTTCGCCCGCTTTGATATCGTACGAAGGGTTCACCATTTCCAGTTTACCGAGTGAACCATCCACCCATTTTCCGTTGATGTAGTTTTGAGCTTTTGTCATGGCAGTATCGTTCTTTTGTTTTGCGAAATTATTTCTATTCGGGTAATAATGAGAACTAAGCAAAAATGGGTTGTGGATTAAAAGTCACTGCTCTTTACAGCAGGCAGCTAACCACCCCTGCCTCTCCTTAAAAAGGAGGGGAGTGTTCCATTTTAAAAATACTATGATGTTTTCAATTTCATCTTTTCATTGAAAGGATTGTCCGGAATCCTTTCCCTGTCATCCGAGTCCAAAATCCAGCCGGCAATGCTGTTCGCCTGCTCTTTTTCGATTTCAGCGTATTCCATCAGTCCGTGAAATTTTTCCAGAAGTTCATCGGATGTGATCGGGTTCTCTGGATCTCCTTTGGCTGATACAATTTCCGATTCAAAATTTTGTCCGCCTGCATACACGTTCAAATGAGAACCCCAGTGCATTGGGTATGCGGAACTGTATTTTTGGTCTTCACGGGTTTTGATTTTTGTTAAGAGATCAGACGTTCGGTTTTTTTCAAGCTCTTCGCCTTCAAAATGATTGAGTCCCGGGAAACCCTTTCTCAGTGTCAGGCTTACGCAATACTGAATGCTGAATTTAGCCGAATAGGTGCTGTCGGGCGAAGGATTATCCGTAACCCTGAGAGCCGTGTCGTATGTACGAATTTCAACATGGTCAATTTCACTGATCTGCACACCGGCCTCATTCATCTGTTCTCTCACATTGAGAGCAGCATCAATCGAAGGATGCGTGTGCCTGCAGGATGGATATGGCTTGATAGATGTCTCTGACAGTTTCCATCCGCTGTTATCGGCGGTAACTGCATCCGGGTTTGGGTCAGCACAAAGGCCTTTGAAAAATCCTTTTTCACCCTCGAGGATTTGTGCTGTACCGGTTAAACCTTCGGCTGCCAGCAGAGCCGCCTTTAGTCCGGCCGCAGCGGCATGCCCTGCATGAAGGGGCTTGCTCATGGCGGCATCGCTGTTGAACTGCCAGAGGCCCGCCGCCTGTGTTCCGGCATTGCCGAGTGCCCACACAAACTGCTCTTCCGATAAATCCATCAGGTAAACAGCCGCAGCTGCTGAACCAAAAACCCCAGCCGTTGCTGTGTTATGAAAGATCTTGTAGTGTTCGCTACCCACAGCTTCGCCAATTCTGCACATCACTTCATATCCTTTCAGAGAAGCCAGAATACAATCCCCAAAAGGTTTTTTTAAAAACCGTGTGAGGTGCCAGCTAACCGGGAATACCACACATGCCGGATGCGTAACCGATGCCCTGTGAAGATCATCCGTTTCCGTAATGTGAGAGAGTGCGGCTGCCAGAAATACCTCTTGTTCCAATCCAGTGCCTCCCCATTTGGCGTTCCAGTTTTGAAGGATTCTGCCCTCAGCCGTCCGCTTTCCCGCCGCGTGGCACCCTGCCCAGTCGAGCATAAACTCACGGGTTTTCCGCAGGTCGGCAGCTGTAACCGCTTTGCGGCCGATATGCCGATAAAGTTGGCGGGTCAGCGATTCCATGAATAGGTCCAGTTTACGGTTGCTTTCATTGCCATATTTCCATCCGAACCAATGGCCCGCAATTCTACCCGATGATTGTCAACGCTTTTGCCGCAAATGGTGATCTGCTCATCGAGGTATATCGGCCCCACGGCCTTGTACTCTATATCTTCAATCACTTTACCGTCGTGCTTGGCTTTAAACGCGTCGAGCATTAAAACCAGTAAAAGCGGACCGTGTACCACCAGGTTGGGATATCCTTCCACGTTTCTCACATAGTCCTGATCGTAGTGAATGCGATGGGTGTTAAACGTAAGCGCTGAAAACCTGAAGAGCAGAACCGAATCGGGCTTTGTCGTTTTTT
>PWWL01000311.1 GCA_003561515.1 Balneolaceae bacterium | reverse complement strand
TATCAGTCACGATATGACCGATCAGTTCGAACAGCAAAAAGAGCTTAAACAAAACGAAGAGCTGTTTAGGCAGTTATTTCAAAATGCCCCTGTAGGTATAGCACTGCTTGACAAACACAAAGAGATCGTTATTGTAAATCAAGGATTTGAAGCAATATTTGGATACAAGCTCGAGCAAATAAAAGGACAGGAAATTGATTCGGTTATTGCGCCTGATGACAAGCTATCAGAAGCTAAGAATTTATCAGACAGCATTGAGCCATTCGAAGTGTCGAGTGTGCGAAGGCGAAGTGATGGCAAACTCATTGATGTATTGATATACGGTGTGCCGGTGATTGTAGACGATAAAACCATTGCAATATATGGCATCTATGTAGATATCTCCGATAGAAAAGAAGCCGAAATGCAGGTGCTGCAATCGTTAAAGGAGAAAGAGGTGCTACTTGCAGAAATTCATCACAGGGTTAAAAACAATCTTGCCGTGATTACAGGCCTTCTGGAACTGCAGTCTCACAGCACAGAGAATGAAACTGCCAGTAAAGCCCTCAAAGACAGCCAGATGAGAATCAATTCAATGGCTCTTATCCATGAAAAGCTCTACCAAAATGAAACACTCTCGCGCATCGACTTTGATCATTATATAAGGGAGTTATCGGAAGCAATCCGAAAGTATCACATTAATGAACTCAGCGATGTAAAGCTGAATTTCGAAACCGAGAACATTCAGCTTACCATTACACAAGCGATTCCATGCGGTTTGCTACTCAATGAAATAGTCACAAATTCATTTAAGCATGCATTCGCAGATGGGTTTATTGGAACACCGGAAATACAGGTTGTTCTTGCACGGAGTAAAGACGACACCGTAATTATGAAAATTGAGGACAACGGACTAGGTTTGCCGGCTGATTTTGACGAGCTTGGTAAGGAGTCTCTTGGATTAACTCTTGTAAGAACACTATCAAAACAGATCAATGCAGAGATGTCTGTAATCAGTGAACAAGGCACATTGTACACATTCATTTTCAAGAAAGAACCTCTAGAGTCAATGCAAAGAAGACACAGTGAGGAGTGATCTAAGCTTGCCTGTGTATGTAAATCTGTCTGGCATTACGTGCGAATGGATGAAGATGATTACCTCAATGCGGTTTCATCTTCACCCTTTTTCAGTGTATAAATCCCCAAAACTCTTTCCATTCTGTGGAAGCAGCCGCATGCAAGCTTTTGTGGCTTATGAACGAGTAATTCCCAGAATATTCGATTAATTCAGGCCGCGTCTTGTGAGTAAGTGACGAACATCCGGTTCATCGCCCCTAAATTCCCGGTATAAATCCATTGCTTCGCGGCTGCCGCCTCTCGAGAGAATGTGCTCCCGGTAGTGGTCACCATTATCACGGGTGAGGCCGCCTCGTTTTTTCATGAATGCAAAGGCATCGGCGGCGAGCACTTCACTCCAGATGTACGCGTAATAGTTTGCAGAGTAACCGCCGGAAAAGATGTGAGCAAAATAGGTTGATTTATACCTTGGCGGAATTGCCGGATCGTTGAGCCCGTATTTTGCAAGAGCGCTCTGCTCAAATGCTTGCACATCATCAGGAATTTGGCCTGGCTGCAGAAGATGCCATTCTTTATCAATCATGGTGGCTGCAAGGTATTCATAGGTATTGAAACCTTGGTTGAACTCACGCGCAGCAATTACGCGATCGAGCAGGTCGGAGGGAATAGGTTCACCGGTTTCGTAATGAACCGCATAATTTGCCAGCACTTCGGGGTGTATAGCCCAGTCTTCTTCAAATGTGGACGGAAATTCCACAAAATCGCGGGGCACTGATGTGCCGGCGAGCGAGGGAAAGGTTACGTCAGAGAAAAGCCCGTGTACGGCGTGTCCCATTTCGTGAAAAAGAGTAGTAACATTGTCGAAGGTAATAAGCGCAGGTTCTCCCGATGCAGGTGGTGAAATGTTCAATACATTCACAATTACAGGCATCTGCTCTTTAAGGCGCGACTGAACCACAAACGAACTCATCCATGCCCCGCCTCGCTTTGAATCTCTCGAGAAATAGTCGGCATAGAATAGCCCAAGCTGTGAGCCGTCGTGGTCATAGACGTCGAATACCCTCACATCTTCGTGATAAACGGGTAAATCGTGCCTTTCCTCGAAGGTGATTCCGTACAGACGTTCCATGGTGTAGAAGACACCATCTTTTAAAACCCTGTCGAGCTCAAAGTAGGGGCGCACTTCATTGTCATCTATGTCGTAGCGTGCCTGACGAACTTTTTCCGCGTAGTACTCCCAATCCCAAGGCATCAAATCATCTTCAATCCCATCAGCACGCATCATTTCGGTGATTAATCCGGCTTCGGCTTCGGCATTTCTCACAACCGAGGGTATCAGGCCTTCCAGCATTTCCAGAACGCGTTCGGGGTTTTCACCTGTCTGGGGTTCAAGGGCGTAATGCGCATAGCTTGGATAGCCAAGAAGGGCTGCTCTTTCTGCCCGAAGTTCGGCCAGCTCCAATACGATGGGTCGAGTATCAATGCCGTCGTTTTCACCGATGCCGCGGAAAGCTGAAGCTTCCCAGACTTTTTGTCTCATCTCCCTGTTACTCAGTGAAGTTAGCACGGGCTGACGCGTGGT
>PWWL01000253.1 GCA_003561515.1 Balneolaceae bacterium | reverse complement strand
TGTTGAGAATACTGCGCGCTCTCGCTTCACTTAAGCGAAGTTTTTGCTCGATCAGAAATTGCCCTTCTTTGTTTCTGGCCACTTTTTCCGCAAAAGCAAGGCGCACATCAAGCCTGAATTCGTCGTACAGTGATTCCACTATGTATTGATCTACATCGGCTTCGAGAAGGCGATGTAACCCATCCAGCTGATCTTCGCCAAGAATGGCAAAAATTGTATACCTCTTGCCATGCTCACGCGCTCGCACATTGCGGCAAAATTTCAGCGCCTCTTCGCTGAAATCACTTAGAATGATCAAGGAGTAACGCTCACGCTCCAGCAGATTCAAAGCTTCATTTCCGGGTTCCAGTATTTCAACAAGATGCTGTCGCCGGATCAGTGCATCCTTTAGAATAGACTTTACGTCTTCATTATATCCGGTAACCAATGTGTTCACGAGATAGACCCGTTCTTAAAAGTTCTGTCACCGTCCATTCTATATTTAGGGCTCAAAATTATGGTAGTTTTGCCGATTCTGACGTATACAAAGATGTACAAGAGACGTTCCTGTCGCTTGAAGAATATAAAAACGAATTGACAAACAACAAGCGAATTCGCTGAGCCGGTATTCGCCGGTATTTCAGGAGAAGCAAGTTATGTCAGGAATTACTTGGCTGCTTTTGTTCAATCGAGCCGTCGTTCCATTCAATTGTTAGTGGTTTTTTCTGATCAAACGCGCGGCTGCTTCTAATCCATTTTTCATTTTGAAGGATGCGGGTAAAACCCCTTTCGAGGGGAGCCTTTGGATTGATCGCTTTAAGGTCAGTCAGCTTTTCCTGAAGATGAGAATGCTTCCGGGCCATCACTCTTTCATAGCGGTTTATCAGGCGCTCTTGCAGTCCGAAAACAGCGGTTTGTTTTTGTGAAAGGACAAAAGCAGGGTTGTGATGCTGAAGATTACCTGTTAGCAGCCGAAATGCTGACTTTCGTTCAGAAAAAATCTGAGCAATTCTGTTTACTGCCCGATCACTGAGAGATTCGGCCCGGTTTTTATGCAGTTTCAGCTTTTCCAACACCACAAGCAGCGCATGCGAATGTGCCAAACGATGAACGTATTCGCTAAGGCGCTCGAGTCTCTGGCGTATGGTACGCGTAATTGTGAAAGCGTAATCATCGATCTGGTAGCGCAGCTCATTAATGTCGGGAGCGGCGATGATAACTGCCTGAGTTGGGGTAGCCGCCCGTGCATCTGCTACAAAATCTGAAATGCTAAAGTCTACTTCGTGACCAACTGCGCTGATGATGGGGATATTGCAGTTAAAAACAGCCCTCGCAACAATCTCTTCATTGAACGGCCACAGGTCTTCGAGAGAGCCGCCCCCTCGCCCGATGATCAACAGGTCGGTGTCCATATTTCCTGCGCTAAAATAGTCGATGGCTTCTGCCAGTTCACCCGCTGCGTTTAGCCCCTGTACGCTCGCGTGATACAGATATAGAGTTGCCACAGGCCAGCGCTGCTCAAACGTAGAGCGGATATCCTGAAAGGCCGCACCAGTCGCTGAGGTAATCACCCCGATCTTAACAGGGTAGGGCGGTAACGGCTTTTTATGGGCATCGCTGAAAAGGCCCTCCTGTTCAAGTTTCTTTTTTAGCTCTTCAAATTTTTGCTGAAGCCTGCCCACACCGGCCTGCTGCACCAGGGTAACAATCATCTGATATTTACCGTGAGGCGGGTATACCTGAATGTCACCGCCAAGAACTACCTGCTGACCATCGCGCAGTTCGGAGCCGATTCTATTGGCGGTAGATCTCCATATTACACAGGGTAGCTGAGCTCCATCATCTTTTACGGTAAAGTAATAGTGCCCATTTCGGCTTTGATTGAGGTTGCTGATTTCACCTTCAACGAGTATATCGCGAAAGTTATGTTCAATAAGTTTTTTGATTTTATCTGTAAGCTCCGAAACGGAGGGAACGTCAAAAGAAAACGGGATTTGATTCTGCATGCCGGAAAAATCCAGAATAGTGATCAGAAAAACCAGAGTAAGAACGTGATTCTATTTTCGGAAATATGGACTGATATTTTGCAAAATGATTTTAGCCAGCTTTTCTCACCAAGAAACTTGGTCACATGCAAGGCGTCGTGAAAATGGTGGCGGAAGCGTACTTAAGACGCTTAGCAAACCATTTCTGATGAATTATTTTGGCCTTGAATTCCCTGTTCGTGCCGCGTAGCCGCAAGGATCTGCTTTGGGAATCCCGCCTTGTCTAAAGGCAGCGGTATGGAACTATTGCCCGGCAGGGACTATTATTTGGCATCAAGGCAAAAGGGCAACAGAATGGTTGATTGTATCAAAACCTTGAACCTGTAGATCAAGTGAATAAAAGATATCAGCTAATGGTGTCTCGATGTTCAAGCCAAATGGACGAAAGATCGATCATGCCCAAGATACAGAGTTCATGTGATGCTGACTGAAAGAAAAAATTTAAGATTATACCCCGGACTATTCTTCCTTACTGAGACTACGTAGCCGTTCGCCGTAATCAACCTGGTAACGATCGTATTTGGTGCTTAATAGTTCAGATGAAATCAGAAAATCGGCTGAGGCGCGGTTACATGCCAAAGGGATATTGTAAACAATGGCAATTCTAAGCAGCGCTTTAACATCCACGTCGTGTGGCTGCGCCTGAAGCGGATCCCAGAAAAAGATCAGTATATCGAGTTTGTGCTCGGCAATGGCAGCACCAATCTGCAGATCACCGCCAAGAGGGCCGCTCATGAAACGGTGCACCGACAGCCCAAGCTTATCGGCAATAAGACCGCCGGTAGTTCCCGTTCCGTAAAGATCATGCTTCTCCAGAACGTCACGATTATAGTCGGCCCAGTCAATGAGGTCGCGTTTACGATAGTCGTGTGCAATGAGGCCGATGCGCTTTTTCTCATCCATAGATACAACGCGGGATGCGATGCTGGGGTGTGTCTTGGGAGATGCCATGAAGATTTGATGTATTAAGTTGGAGTTCAAGCTTAATATCATCAATAAATTGTTTCAATGCAGGATGTTAATCGTTATTGTTTATAAGTGTAAACGGGTCAATTCGCTGCTGGATGTGTCAGACAAAGACCCTCCAATTACACTCTTTACGATTACACGATGAACGAACAACGGCTAAACAACAAGCCTGAGCGGTGTTCTCTGCATCGAGATGCGTTTCGCCTCAAAGCACTGGTGTTCGAAACCTTTCAGTTCCGCATCGAAATGGTGGATGCGCAGGTAGCTTCTCTCATGCTGAAGAAAGTTCTTCAAATCCGGACAGTTGTACACTTCACCCGAAATAACAACCTCGTCGCCGCGGGCAAAATCCACCAGTCTGGATGCGATATTTACCGTGTTTCCAAAATAGTCGATCCTGTTGTTCAGGGTTACCGCAACACAGTCGCCGGTATGAACGCCCCCTTTAAGCATAATTGATTGCTTTTGCTCCGATACATTTCTGAATGTATCCTGGGCTTTGTGAAATGCACGAACCGCGTAAATGGGTCTTGGAAACACGGCCATCACGGAATCTCCAATTGTTTTTACGATAGAGCCGCGTTCTTCTTCAATTACTTTCTGCATTACGTCGAAATGCTCCATAACCATGCCAACGGCAGCTTCGTCTCCATTGGTGCTGTAAATATCGGAGGAGTTGAAAAGGTCTGTAAAGAGAACGGTGAGCTTGATTGCTGCAATATTTTTTTTGTCCCGGATCAATTCTGTGGGGAACTGGTTTCTGAACTCCGGAAGAGAGCTTATCTCACTTGCTGAAACGTAATGGTCTTCAAGGCTCATATCTTCGAAGGTGACGGTTATTCGTTTTCGGCTCTTGTTGTGAATTGTAATGCCGGAACCAGGAGCCGGGTTTAGCGACTTTTCGGGTTGTTGCGCACATACAAAGCTGAACTCAGAGTCGCTTTCTCCATTTCTGCTTATCGTCAGGGGTACGGAAATCTCAAGTTCACGGCTGTGAATTCTGTAGCTGCCCTCTTTCATCGCAGATGTAAAGACATGCGATTGACCGGGGGGCAGTACAAAGTTCACGAGCCGATGAGGCAGCCTTGAAGGACTGCCGGTTGAAAACGTTTTGCCGGAAATTCGACGTACCATTGGGTGTGGTTCAAATCGAATCCTGATACTGTTGTGAAAATCGGCTTGTACATCTTTATCACAGCAGCTGCAGTAGAGAGGTTCTGATATATCGTTCAGTGAATCACAATTCTGCAGAAGTTCAGAGCAGTGAGGGCAGTTGATATCCCAGCTGAAATTCAGTATTCCCAACTTGCATGCGTGGAACATCACGTTTAATACTCTGTGAAGCGGTTTTTGCCAGAGAGCAGCCAGTTTAACCGGCGAAAGCCGTGTTATCGACAGTTCATCCCCAGAACGGATGGCACTGATTAAACTCCGTGAAATTTCCCGTTCACCCGATGCACGAAAGAGATCATAAACCCTGTTCTGAAGCCCTGAGAATCGAAGCAGAAGCTTTGAATTTCTTTGCTCAGCCGGAAGCCGTTTTTCTTGCAACGACTGGTCAAACTCCAGGATAGCTTTTTTTAAACGGTTTCTGAATCTGTTGCTGAATGCTTTTGCCGTTGCAATGGAGCCTGTGAATCCGTTAGCTTCGCCTTGGATATCGAAACAAACAAGGCATCCGGAATCGGTTTCTTTCAGGGTGATTTTAATATCAAGAGATTTTAAATAACCTCTCAGATATCTGCGGCGAATCCTGAGATAGTGCGGCGCTTCCCACTCAACAGGTGCCTCTTCCCAAATTTCGGGCCTGTACAACGTTTCATAACTCAGCGCAGACCTGCTTAATCCGGTTCGCGTTCTTGAGAGCCTCACACGCTGAATTGGCTGCTGTCCAATCTGTGCGTATAGCAGATCTACGTCGGATACCAGCCCCCAAAGCCGGGCGCTGTCAGATACGCACTTAAATTCCCATCTGTATGAAAAGTGCCGATCAGCCATTGCAGTTAAAGATTCTGAGAATACTGGTTCGTGATTTTACCCCCCAAACCGTATATTTGCGGTCACTTTTATAAGAGATCCAGAATCTTCAATCGTTACAAAAAAGATAAATACAAACAGCATGGCTAAAGAAAGAACCTTAACTATCCTTAAACCCGATTGTGTACGAAAAAATCTGATCGGAGAGGTAACACGAAGAATCCAGGAGGCCGGATTCTCGATAGTTGCAATGAAAATGACCCGCCTCACCAAAGATACCGCAGGCGGTTTTTATGCTGTACACAAAGAACGTCCGTTTTTCGGTGAGCTCGTCGAGTTTATGAGCAGCGGGCCATGTGTGCCGATGATCCTTGAGAAAGAGAATGCAGTTGCAGATTTTCGTAAGCTGATTGGGGCAACAAATCCAGCCGAAGCAGATAAAGGCACCATACGGGCCGATTTTGCCGACAGCCTGGGTGAAAACATTATCCACGGTTCCGATTCGGTTGAAAACGGTAAAATTGAGGCAGCCTACTTTTTTACAGAATCGGATGTTGTGGCTAATAAGGCCTGAGGCTGGTTCACCAATTGTAATCAGGAACAGATCGAAGGCGAAGCATTGAACTTCGCCTTTTCTGTTTTGGCCCGGTATATCTTAAAGGGATTAGCATGCAAAACGAAACACCCAGTTTATGAACATCACCAAGCTTCTACTATCACTTGGGATCACACCCTTTTTTTTAACGCTATTCCTCTTCGCTGCCTGTACGAACGAGGCTGAAGAAAACAGAGTGGTTACTGGCGCCGAGCGCTTTATTGAACTCCATTTGGATGAATTATCGGATAAACGGATCGGCCTGGTGATGAATCCCACGGCGAGAATCGGGGATACTCATATGCTCGACACGCTGTTAGCTCTGAATGCAAATGTTAAGGCGCTGTTCGCTCCTGAACACGGATTCAGGGGAGAAGCAGGAGCAGGCGATCATATTGAAGACGGCATTGATCAAGCTTCGGGCCTACCGGTATTTTCTCTTTACGGACAAACCCGCAAGCCTACGCCCGAAATGCTAGGGCATGTCGATGTTCTGCTTTTTGATATGCAAGACGTTGGAGCGAGATTCTACACCTACATTGCAACGCTTGGCCTCGTACTTGAGGCGGCATCCGAAGCGGGCCTTCCTGTTTGGGTGCTCGACCGGCCAAATCCGATGGGCGGAAACTTCGTTAGCGGATGGATACTTGAGAAGGAGTTTGAATCATTTGTGGGCCCATACCCCATTCCTATCGCTCACGGACTTACAATGGGGGAGATGGCACGGATGATTGCAGGTGAAAGCTGGATGAATTTTACGGGAGAGCCAGACCTCAACGTGGTAGAGATGAGTGGCTGGAGCCGCGATATGATCTGGCCCGATACCGGACTTGAATGGGTTGCGCCATCGCCAAATCTGCCAACTTTTGATCATGCTTTCATTTATACGGGAACCGTTTATTTTGAAGGTACAACCATGTCGGAGGGGAGGGGTACAGAAAATCCTTTTCTCACACTCGGTGATCCAAATACGAGCCTGCATGAGCGAGACTGGGAAATACTTGCCTCATTGGAAGGGGTTAGAATTGTGCCGCACCTGTTCACTCCGCGTTCTATTCCAGGCGTTGCACCCAATCCCAAACATCTCGACGTAGAGTGCGTTGGGGTACTGATAACAATTGATTCATACGATTTTGATCCGGTCCGAACCGGCCTTGTGATTTTCAAAACACTGCTGAATGCAACAGAAGGGGCCGAAACCAATAACTTTCTTTACAGGCTTGCCGGAACAAGGAAAATTGATGAATTGATAGAACATCGGCTTGATGCCATGGAATTGAATTTCTCTCTTCAGGAATTTAAAGATCAGCGCGCAGCTTACCTGCTTTACTAGATGTTGCTTGAACCATCGCCAAAAAATTGATGCGGCTGATCTTGTGATTATTTGTCAGTAAATGGCGTTCTGTCTTCGCGAGTTGTCGATTTCAGCTACCGGAATGGTTTCATTGTTTCATGGGGTAAATGTTCCGGCTATGCATTGGAAATTTCGCCGCCTTTTTCCATCGGCCTTCCAGTCTGATTTGTCAAAAAAACCGGCCACTTGATACACGATATAAATCTTCGGCAGAGATGGATTTATCCCTTTGAATATGTATTTTATGAGAATTAAGACGGCAAAAATGCAGATTGGAGTGAAGAGGTTAGGCAGTCTGTCTACGTATAACTCAAACCCGGTAGGAGGGGACTAATGAAGGTTATTCTACAGCGCATTGTATCGGTTTTACTAATTGCATTTCTTTTGAACGCATTGGGTCATTCAGAACTTAAAGCCCAGACAGATGAACCCGAAGTTCGACGGCTCAGTATCGCTCTTGTTGGTGGAGTCACGTATGGGTCGGATGGTAACAGTATGTTTGGTCCGCTTGCGGGAAATTTTAATGTCCCGTCATTCAGACAGCCGATGTACGGTGCCTCGCTTCAGTACGCACTATCGCCGGCTTGGGCTATGGATTTCGGATTCAGAGCAGGTCAGTTCGAAAACCAGGTAGCGGGAGACCCGTTCTTTGAGACGGATTACCAGTATGTTTCTGTAAAAGCTGTTACAAATTTCAACAATCTTGTTGGTTTACGCGGCGGGGCAGCAAGGGTGCTGAATCCTTACTTTTCTGTTGGTTTGGGCATGCTGCGCAGTGAAGTTGTTACGGATGTAGATGAACTGCAAGATCTTGCACTGATGCTTACGGGTGGTGTCGGGCTTAATATTTACCTTTTCAGAGCAGCCGACTTATTTGTTCAATATGATTACCACGCTGTGGGAAGTGATCTATTAGATGGTGTATCCGGTGACGGTGGTTCCGATCAGTTTGCTGCAGTTACGGCAGGGCTAAGACTCAACTTTGGCAGTTCAGGAGCCAAGCATATTTCCTGGCCTCCGTCGCGCGAAAGGCCTGTACGCGAGCCTGTGAGAGAGGAGGTGCCGGAGCCTGAACCCGAGCCGGAGCCAGAACCTGAACCTGAACCAGAGCCCGAACCTGTACTTGATGAAGCAACGATTGCTTTTTACGTACAGTTTGCAGACTTCCTTGGCAGTGCGCTTGTAACACAGCCCGAATATTTCAAAGAGGCGCTGGCAAGAGCTGCCGAGCGCGTAGAACAGCGCAGAGAAGAGATGCGTCGCGCCGAAGAAGAAGCCCGAAGAGAGGCAGAACGCGCCCTTCGCGATGCTGTTGATCCGGGCCACTACATCCAGGTATTCTCATTTGTGAGCAGCGCTTCAGCCGAAAATACCCGCGATAACCTGATAGCAACGCTTCGGGATGAGATAAGCAACGTCGAAGAACGAATCATCATCCAACGCTATGAAGAGTTTCACAGAGTTTTGATTGGTCCATTTGAAAGGCTGTCTCAGGCACAATCTGTGCTGGATCAACTGAGTGGCGACTATGAGGAAGCATTCCTGATTACGTTTCCGAGAAGGCACCAGGATAGTGAATAAATAAATGAAAGGCTCCGGCGGCGAAGAGTTTGCACTGCCGGAGCTTTGTGTTTACAGGGACTTATGTGTGATTCACGCTTTTAACTGCTGTCTGCGCCATTCATAACAAATAAGCGCAGCGCTCACAGAGGCGTTTAAAGATTCCACATTGTTCATCATTGGCAGCGATAGCAGAAAATCGCAGTGTTCAGAGGTTTTCTGCCTCATCCCGCGCCCCTCATTGCCTATCACAAAGGCCATTGGCACATCAAACTGCTGATCCCACAGGAGTTCTTCCCCTTCAACATCAAGGCCAGCTACCCAGAACGAGTGCTCCTTCAGCTTAAGAATGGCCTGATTCAGGTTAACCGCTCTTACAATGGGGATGCGCCCGGCAGTACCGGCGCTGGTTTTAAATACGGCTGCGTTCACAGGTGCCTGCCGGTGCTTTGGCACGACCACGGCAGCCATGCCGGCGGCTGCAGCGGTCCTGAGAATGGCGCCGAAGTTGTGCGGATCTTCGATTTCATCAAGCAGTAAAACGGCTGTTGCCGCATTGGGCTGCAAATTTTCAAGCCAGTCTTCGAACTCGAAATATTCGGTCTCGCTAATGGTTGCCACGACTCCCTGATCGTTTACACGACCAACCATGTCGAATAGTTTTTTACCGGGAACTTCCGTTATGGGAATGCGGTTTTTTGATGCAAGGTTGTTGATTTTTGATATACTTGCGCCTTTAAGGCCGCGTTTAATAAAAATCTTTTCAACTTTTTCGGGAGCATTCATCAGCTGTTCCTCAATGCTGTTCCTCCCATAGATGTAATGATTAGAATTTTGCACTAATTGAGTGAATTATTTTGTAACTCGATTGCAGTTTGTATAATGTACGTCAGAGTGTTCTATAATTTAAAGGGTAAAAACTTATGATCGACGATTCGAAAAATATTCGTTCAGGCGTCGAAGGAATAAGGGGTAAAGAAGAAAAGCCGACTGTAAAACCAAGGCTAAGAATTGCTTCTCTTTTGAAAAGCAGTGAAGTGTTGGTTCCGGTTGGCTCTGCAATATTGCAAATAAAAGTAGGTTTGTCGCTTGTTGCAGTTTCTATATTAGGTCTTATTTCTCCGCTTTGGGTGTCTGCCATTTTAAGTCTGGCTGGAAGCGTTTCCTGTATGGCCGGTATATTTCTAATATATCATACCTTCTCATCAAGAGGAACTTTCGAAAGCCTGATAAACCAATCAATTCGCAGGGTGATAAACTCTCAAAATTGAAGCAAGCCATTAGTCTTATTTGATGAAGTATTCTGAAGAAGAGAGGGCGAGGATGAGTACCTATGCCAAGGTGCATCTGCGTTCTCAAGAAGACTTACCTCTCCGCGACAAGATTATCGAACTGAATAAACGACTGAGAACGAAGTGGATACAGCTGGTTATCAATGTTGCCATCATTGTGGTGTTTGGCTACATGTTCTTCAGAGGCTATACAACCTTTAGCAACATCTTCTACTACATCCTATTTGCTCTCTTTTTAGTAAATGTAATCCTCATTTTTCTGCAGCGGCGCCAAATAAATGAGCTCATCGATTATTTGGAATTTAAAGCTGAACGCGGAGCATAAACCTCCGTGGCTGATAAACGAGCTATTCGCGATTTGCTAATCGATAAGCGGCCGCTGGTTATCGCGCACAGGGGTGCCAGCTTCTATGCGCCTGAAAACACAATGCCTGCGTTTGAGAAAGCACTTGAATTAGGTTCCCAAAT
>PWWL01000182.1 GCA_003561515.1 Balneolaceae bacterium | reverse complement strand
TCTTTTCGGCACTCTGCAAATGGCCTGGCCTGAGGTGATCGGCCGGTCAGTTACCACGATCAGGGAAGCCGAATACCTTTCCTATGAGGATAAACGAGCGATTCTATGGGAAAATGCAGCAGCGTTATTTGAAATTGAGGACATGTAGCAACTTCGTGTCATCAGCGAGACCTCCAAGGTTTTCACCCTGCGCTAAAGCCTGCCTGCAAATTCGTCGGCAGAGGCAGGCTTCGGAGGGCAGGCAAAACCTTGGAGGTCTTTCTTACCAATCGATAAAAGAAAATTTTTTAAATGAATATGAACAAAAATAAAGCAGCAGCTTATTTATGGTCAACAGGGTTTGTTCTGTTTTTTGTAACCATCGTGCTATATGTATTTATCCATCAACCTGCTGTGGAATCTGATGCAGAAAGAACCGCTCAACTGATAGAATCGTGGGCTTTTGCATCCGCTATCTGGCGGCTGGAGACGTTAGCTGTGGTAATGGTGATTATTTCATCATGGTATTTCGCGGCCATTGAGAAAAGTATGAGCTGGTTTCTGGTCACCCTGGCTCATATTGTCATGATTGTGATGTATGCCAATATGCTTGGCGCATACCCGGCTGCTGCGGAATCTTTCACTTGGGCTCCCTACCTGTATCCTATGGTCTATGATACCTCGGTATGGATTTTCGGGTTTAGCAATTTTTTGTTCCTGGCCGGATTGGTGTTCATATACATATCGAGTGAAGTTTTAAGCAAATGGATAAAGTGGACAGGAGCTTTAATAAGTGCACTGCTGGCTATGGGATCACTTGCTCTTTTCTTTGAGTGGTTAACATTTGGGCACCTGATGATGGGCGGACCCCTGTTTCTAGTCCTTTTTCTGCTAAATGCATACCTGGGACTTAAACTTGCAAAACATCATGATTCTTTAACACCTCATGAACGTCATTAATGGTATGTGTTTAGTGCGTGAAAAGTGACCTTGAAGCGTTACCGGTGCTTTTCCGGGATCCTTCAAGCGTCACTTCGTCACAAAAGAACGCTTCAAGGAGCTTACGCACGCTTGAAGGTTCATTATGCGCTAAACACGTACTAATAATGGGCATGGGCGATTTATAGAAGCACGAAGTGATAACTTATAACCAATCAGGCAATTTCATGCCTCAAATTCTTAAAACATCAAAAATAATTAGAGTTGCAATAGCTGCAGTTGCTGGGACTCTCCTGCTTGTAGTCTTTGAGGGAATCACCTATGCAGTCATTATACCCAACCTGGTTGAAGCAAATCGGGTCTCGTACGATGGTCTCTATAGGGAACACCCCGCCCTCGTTCCATTGCTTCTTTTCAATTTACTCTGGGCCACCCTGCTTGCCTGCTTTTTCGAGTACTGGGCAGATATCCGCACGTTTTCCCGTGGAGCCGCAGCGGGTGCTGTCATCATGGGAGTCATCGTTATCGGTATCAACCTCGGATTCATCGCTTTCTTTAACATGCTCGAAAACGTCTTCCTGATCGTCCCGGTGAAGGTGGCGTTCATGGCTATTACCGGTGCAGTTACGGGAGGAGTAATAGCTGTGATTTTGGGTTGGGGAAACCGAAAATTCGTTCAACAGATCAACCGCATCAACTAAACCAGCAGTACCATGAAAACTAAAACCTAAACAGGAGAACCCATGAACAAGGTATTAAGCATCATTCGCTGGATCTATGCAGCCTTCTTTTTTCTGATCGGGGCTCAGTCTTTGTTGGTGCTTGCAGGCATTTTACCGGCATCGGAGTTTCCCGGCAGTCCGGAGACAAAAGCATTTACGGAAGCGATCTTTGCAACGGGCTTTATCGGGCCGATTATGTCGATCACATATGTTGCTTCAGGAATACTAATGCTATTCAATCGAACAGCGCCGCTGGGCATCGTACTGTTAGCTCCCTTTGTAGTGGTGATTCTCTTTACGCATTTAATGCTGAATGGTAGTCCGGTATTTGGCATCCTGCTGGCAGCATTCCTGGGACTGTTCGCCTGGCAATTCCGTGATGCGTATCAGCCCATGTGGAATTATCAGAATCGTTCTTTAAAAAGTAATTAACAATGATGATTCAACCTATGAATAGAATCACTGCCTGTCTTTTTTTATTGATGATAGTGTCGCCATTATATGCCCCGGAGCGCCAGCCCATCATCGACATGCACCTGCATGCATACCCGGTTGGTCATTTCTGGCCGCCGGGCGCACCAAACCCGGCAACAGGTGTTCCATCACCCGAAACCGATAACGAGTTGTTCCGACAAACCCAGGAGGCGATGGACCGGCACAACATCGTGCTGGCTGTTACCAGCGGTTATCCTTATGAGGTGGTGCTTGATTGGACAAATAAGGATCCTGAACGCATTATTCCGTCACCATATGTAGGCGGCAGCAGGGGCTACTGGCCGGACATTGATTCCCTCCGTCAATTCCATCAAAACGGAGAACTGGGGGTAATCGGTGAACTTGGCCTGCAGTACCAGGGCCTGACCCTGAGCAGTCCTGAGGCCGAACCGTACCTCGCTCTTGCCGAAGAGCTGGATGTTCCCGTAGGTGTACATGTTAGCCCAAGTCCGCCGGGAGCCACATACGGTTGCTGCCCCGATTTTCGCGCCGCCCATGCAAATCCGCTGCTGATCGAGGAGGCTCTCGCCAGGCATCCAGATCTTCGGGTTTATATCATGCATGCCGGCTATCCTTTCATTGATGAAACCATTGCATTGCTGCACGCTCACCCGCAGGTACATGCAGACCTTGCTGTAATCAATTGGGTGATTCCGCGCGATGAATTTCACTACTATTTGAAGCGTCTCGTACAGGCCGGATTCCATGACCGCCTGATGTTCGGATCCGACCAGATGTTTTGGCCGGAAACCATTGAGACAGGAATCCAAAGCATCAAAACAGCGGATTTTCTACCTATAGAACAGAAGCGAGACATCTTTTACAACAACGCTGCACGGTTTCTGCGGTTGAGTGATGAGGAAATTGCAAAACACCACAACCATTGATGGATCGAATATTGACGTACATCGAAATGAATATGAGATTAGCAAAAACCTTCGTGATTTTTCGTGTCATAGTGAATTCGCGGCAACCCTGACGGAACCCATATTCAAAAAACGACACCTTAAGAAATCAGAAAAATGAACACTCAAACATCAATAAAACGAATCGGATTTTACCAGGGAATGGCAATCCTTTTTGTGGTATTAACCTTTGTTGGTTTTGCGCCAACCTACTTTTTAAGGCCACTATTTGATGCCCGGCCTTTGCCACTCACATTTCACATTCATGGTCTTTTTTCCACATTTTGGGTTCTTTTATTTCTGCTTCAAAGTTTTCTAATTACTTCAGATAACATTTCACTACACCGCAGAGTCGGAATATTTGGAACCTTCATTGCAGGTGGATTCCTCTTGTCGGGGTTAGCCATCCTTTATTACCTGATAGAAGGTTATCCTGCTAATGGATGGGAGATAGGTTTTTTATCCGCAATTGTTTGGGGGAATATTGCAATATTAACATGCTTTTCCATCTTTTGGGGAGGAGGACTTGCATTCAGGTCTCGCCCAGAGATACACAAACACCTGATGCTTTTTGCGACATTATCCATGATGGGCCAGCCGCTTACGCGCCTTGGGCAATTCGATTTTTTCATTCTGAGTGATGTACGGCCGGTGAATGACGCTATTTTTGGACTGGGTGGACTGTTTGTCTTATTCCTGGTCGTTGCAATATATGATGTTCGCAAACTCGGGCGGCCTCATCCCACATTCTGGCTGGCCATTTCACTACAATTTGGATTAACCATCATTAGCGCAATGTTGATTGCCCCAACAGAATTTGGACAGAACCTGATTCGATTTTTGAATTAGCTACAAGAATTTATAGCAAATACCTTCGATCAAAAATGTCTCATATTGTTCTTTACTGTTGATTTATTTCCGGCAATTTGATTATATGTAGGTAGTTTCCACACTTACAATCCAGGTTGTCATGGATACCTGCCATCTGTTTAAACCTCACCCGCACCTTCAGCCGCTGATTCAGATGGTTATGGTTAAAGGAGTCCAGCCGTGGGAAGGCACCTCCAAAAAAGTGTACACCTATCCCCCCACGCCTGTGCATTGTATCATTTTATACCTGGGCAGCCCCATAAGAGCCAAAAAACTAAACCAGAATACATTCGAACGGCAATCGCGGTGCGTGGTGGTTGGTCCGCAGCTTACCACGGTGGATATTGAACTATCGAAAGATCACCGCGCGGTGATGATCGGTTTTCAGCCCGGAGGTTTGTTTCGTTTCCTGGGAATCCCCATGACCGAGATGTTTGATGACGGCATTGACGGGTTTGATATCCTCGACAAAGAGATTAGCCATTTGATCGATGAGTTACGAGAGACAGAGCAGCCCGAACAGATTAACGCCAAAGTGCAGATGTACTTGTTGAAGAAAGTAGCGGATAGTCAGGAAAAATTACCTTTTGACCAGGCGGTTCGACAACTGTTGCAAGCCTGGAACGGGAATACATGCCTCATGGATGATGTGGCCCGCGATGCCTGCCTGAGCCTGAGACAATTTCAACGCAAATGTCACGAACGCCTGGGAATGAACCCGAAACTCTATGCCCGCATCGCACGCTTTTCAAAGGCATATAACATGTTCGAAGCCAATCAGCAGCTCACCTGGGCGCACATCAGTCACCACTGCGGCTATTTCGATCAAATGCACTTCCTCAAAGATTTCAAGGAGTTTGCCGGAGTTACCCCCGGCCTGATGAGCCAAAAACTGGAAGAGAGTGGGTTTACATTCCAGGCGCCGATGGGGATTGGTTGAGGTAAGAGATCCTTCGACTCCGGCACCGACAGAAATGCACTGTCGAGCCTACGCTCAGGAAGACAGAAGCAATTATTTAAGAAAAGGGCTGGCCGCCGTGTATCTGCCGTTTGGCAGATACACGGCGGCCAGCCCTTTTTCCCTTTCTTTAACAGTACAATGTCATCCTGAGCGGAGTTCTTCGTGCTTTTCCGAAGAACGAAGTCGAAGGATCTCCTGAAATCGAAGGTCTTTTATGAATAATCCAGGCTATAAAAACCAAAAAACCAGAATTCCTTACAGTTTTTTTTAACTCCCCACACCACATTCCACATTCCCCACACCAAATTTGTCGCTTTTTTACTATCTGATGGGATGCGGCTCAATGTAGATTGTCATCGTCTTCTTAAACATTAACAAAAATTCAGGACGATGAAACAGATACCAAAGTTGTTCAGTCTCGCAGAAAGTTATTTCGAACTAAAGTACGGTGGAGTTTCCGCAACATTGATTTGCATCATCATCTTTGCATTTATGGCATGCGGTACTACCGATAGCAATGATAATGATGATGTCTTAACTGAATTAGAACAGGCTTCCATTCTGTTTGGGGAACTGATGGAAGATCCCGGCAATGTGACTATCCTCTTTCCCGATGAGGATCCCGGCATCCCGATTTATGCCCGAGTTGGGCCCATTTTAAACCAGTTCTTTGTAACGAACGGCCAGCTTGTGATTCCTTTTTACAGAGACCCGGATTGCATTCGTGACGACTTCAATTTTTTAACTTACTACGATCCACCCGCAGCTTTTGGGTGTGATTTAACCGTACAGGGCAAATTTGTGATAGAAGCGGATGCAGAACAGGGAGCATTCCCCATCATGGCCCATACCGAGGGGACGCAGGTTCATGTCTGGGTTGTAGACTGGGCAGGATTCCAGGCTTTGATGGAAAATGAGTCGGTTACGCTGCCTGATATCGAAGCGTTGAATCCCATTATGGGAGTGGCCCAACAATATGAAGAATATCTCTCCCCGCGAATAGATGAGCATGAGGTGATCATTGAAGCCAATGGATCTATTTCCGGCACAGGCCAGCAATTTACATTTGCTCTTACGCACCGGGGAGACAGGATCGAGTCAATTTCATTGAGTATTGAATAAGGCGCGGTGCTTCCGGTGATGTTGATGACTTCATCGGAAGCACAACCTATATCGGGGTTTTCCAGGTTTTTGAATAGATCTTTGAATTCAGAAGCTAAATCAAATGGCTTGGGTCAGAAATCATCTGATAAAAATCCCCAAAAGAGATCGGCCAATTTGCAGCCAGCCATCGGTTTGCCAGACAAGCACCCGGGCAATCGACAGCAAAAATACAGCAATACCCAATAGGTACACTGGATGTATCTTTTTATACAGAACTCTGTCCAGAATGATACCTGCCAGTACCGGAGAGAGCCAAAATATCATCAGTGCGAAGATCCTGGTTTCACCAAAAATACGCGCAACAGCAGGGAAAACGAGCATTACGGATGCGAGTAGAGTCAGCCGTTTGTGAATCTCGCTTTTACCCCTGTACCAGATAGCGGCTCCGAAAAAACCGCTGAATATCAGGATATCTCCGAGCGGCAAAATCAAAAATGATGCGGCTTCATCGAGAGTCCAGAGGCCGCTCTCCATGTTCTGAAGCGGAAACAAAAAGGCTATAATGAGCCCGAGCAACACAATCATGAATCCATAGATCCCTCCTGCCACACCCAGCTTCCTGTGAAGTTTTGTATTGCCGGAAGCCACCAGTGATGCCTGAACTAAAAGCAGAGCCAGCCAGCCTGTAAAAACAGCGGCGTGAAGATGAATAACCCAGTGCCTGACAGGTAAACCGGCAAATAACTGGCCGAAGTATGATGTCCAGAATCCGGCAAATACAAGTACGGTCATGTAAACCATAGCCGTGATATAAAAAATGTGCGTAATTTGCCGGTTGCGAAGCTTTATATTTTTAAAAAATCTGCCTTTATCATTCACTGATGAACTACTCAGTGTTTCATCCTTCTCCATCTTAGCCCCTTATATATTTGGTTCCCGGACTGAATAGCAACTAAACGGCACTCTAAAAGTTCAAAGCATGGTTCCATCCGGATTGGGTTTATTTAAGCTTACAGGAAAAAAGTTTAGTTCAGCTCACATAAACTCTTTTCATTCATTTTGGAACGAATTGTTTATCATGCTGAATTAATCCGATAGATGAACAGCGAGCAGAACGAAAAAGAACAAAGGAGCATCAAATCGCTCCGTAAGACGCTAAGCGATATCTTTGCGCTCAGCAAGCCGTACAGGTTCCGATTCTACCTGGCCACGGTTGCCGTGCTGATTGCCTCGGCCATTTGGCTCACGGTTCCGCTGGGGCTGCGTGAACTTCTGGATGCCGTATTTGAAGCCGGCAACAGGGAGCTTCTGAACCTGCTTGCCATCGGCCTTTTCGGTCTCTTCATTCTTCAGGCCCTCTTCTCCTTTACCGGCAACTATCATCTCGAATGGGTTGGAGAACGAGTGATTACCGACCTGAGGAAGAAAGTTTATGAGCACCTGCACAGGCTCGGTTTCAGGTTTTACGCGGAACGAAGGCTGGGTGAAATTACCTCACGGCTAACCAACGACGTCGGCTCCATACGCACCGCCCTTACCGACTCCCTTCCGCAGATGTTCACCATCACCTTTTCCCTCGTCGGTTCGGTTGCCCTTATGGTTGTGCTGAACTGGAGACTGAGTATTGTCATTTTTCTGACGGTTCCGCTGATAACTATCGCAACCCGCTATTTCGGTCTGAAGATCCGGAAGCTCTCACGAAGCATTCAGGACGACCTGGCCGATTCCACCGCTGTTGCCGAAGATGCACTGGGAGCCATCCGGCTTGTGAAGGCGTTCGTCAGGGAAGATTATGAAGTTGACCGGTATAACAATGCCGTTGAGCAGCTTTTCGGAACAGCCCGAAGAAAGGTGGTGCTTACACAGCTCTTCTGGTCGGGCGTCGGCATCCTTTTCCTCAGTACCCTTGTCATCATCTTCTGGTATGGCGGACAGGAAGTGCTGGCAGGTCGCCTGACTGCCGGCGACCTGGTTGCATTCATCATATATGCGCTCAACATTTCAAGGTCCGTCAGCCAAACCTCCCGGCTCTATGCCGCCATCAATACGGCAGCCGGTGCTACCGAACGCATTTTCGACCTGCTGGAAGAGATCCCGGAAATTGAGGATGAGCCGGATGCCATCGATCTTGCAGAAGCCGAGGGCGGCATCAGGGCCGAAAATGTCTGGTTCAGCTATGATGACGGGCGGCCCGTTCTCAAAAATATCAGCTTTGATGCAAGGCCCGGGCAGACCATCGCCCTGGTTGGCCCTAGCGGTGCCGGCAAAACCACGCTGCTTAACCTCATCCCCCGGTTCTATGACCCACAGCAGGGCGCCATCTTCCTCGATGGCACCGATATCAGGGCGTACCGGATAAAGTCGCTCAGAAAGCAGATTTCGCTGGTCCCACAGGAAGTATACCTGTTCGGCACCTCCGTGAAAGAAAATATCCGGTACGGCAACCTGGATGCTACAGATGAGCAGGTTGCGGAAGCGGCTTTGGCATCCAATGCCCACGACTTCATTATGGAGATGACAAATGGGTACGATTCATTGATCGGTGAAAAAGGTGTGAAACTGAGTGGCGGCCAGCGTCAGAGGCTGGCCATAGCCCGTGCTATCCTGAAAGATCCTGCCATTTTGCTTCTGGATGAAGCAACATCATCCCTCGATTCAGAGTCGGAAGCCCAGGTACAGGATGCGCTCGAGAAACTGATGAAGAACCGGACGACCTTTGTCATTGCCCACAGGCTCTCCACCGTTCAAAATGCCGATATGATCCTGGTACTTGATAACGGTGAAATTGTGGAATCGGGAACCCATAACCGGTTAATATCCCGGGATGGCCTCTACAGCCATCTTTACGCTCTTCAGTTCAGGGATCTTGACGAGCCTGAAACGTTGGTATGATAATCAATGAGCCACAATGAATTGGCACCTCATGGGGTTCTAGATAATTATGAATTCGAGATTCTATCAGAGCCAAGAATAAATTGCAAATTGATTAGCATAATTCCATAAATAACGGCAAATAACAATAACCAAAAAATTTCGAGGAAACCCCGGCCTTGAATTGATTGGCGGGTACAGGGTGGCTGTCGGAGGACGAATTGAAAAATTTCACAAGCCGCTTGTATTTTTTCTAATGCCCCTGGACTTTATCGGCCTTGAAATTTTTCCGTCCTCAGCCAGTACCCGCCGACAAGCAATTCACCGCCTTGTCCCGACGCCTCGGGATCGTTCTTTTGTATCAAGACAAAAGAACAAACAAAATGCAGTCAATGGGATGATTTCTAAAAATGGCAAGATTTCTATGGTAATGTGATCTAGAACCTGAATCGTTAAATAGATGAGTTAGAATCTATATCACTGCTTTATTCAGAAAGTTTAAAAACCTTTCCCCCTTCCCCATTTTTCGCTAAACTCGGGAATGAATTGCGCACGGATAATTACCTGTTCATCAATAACCTGCTTGTGCATGCTGATAGCCATGCTGCTATCTTCTATGGCGCATGCCCAGTCCTTCGGCCCCATACCCGACCGGTTCAATACCATCAGCCAGAACTCAGTCACATCGGTCGAAGGCAGCGGTAGCATACTCTGGACAGGTCCCGGCCTAAACGCATTCTTTGAGGATACCGGTGAAATCTTTGTCCCTGAAAATGCCGACAGTATCTTTGGTGGCCGCGGCCGGGTGTTTTCACTATCTGTTGACGGCTCAAATGTATTTGCGGGACTTGGTTTTACATCCACGCGCGGCGGCGATCCCGTTCAGGCAGCCATGGGATATTACCGAAGCAGCAACAGCGGCGGCAGCTGGAGCTTTATCCCCTTCCCTCTTGATGACCGATCGCCCGACGGATGCGATGCTAATTCCATTGGTCCGCCGTGTGATCTTGAGTTTCAATATGGCGGACAGACTTACATCCGAACCCGGATCACCGTTCCTGAACAGTCACCGCCTTTCGAAGTGGATTTTTCCGGCAGCACGATGCTTTCCGTGAACTGGGCGAGCGGACTGCTTCGAAGTACCGATAACGGCGTAACATGGGAACGAATGATTCTTCCGCCTTACACAGAAACTGAGCTGATTCCTTCGAATGAATTTACATGGAGGTCACAAACCACTGATGGAGATCAGGTTAATCGTTATGATCCGCGTTTCGATACCAACCTTCTCGGCTTCGGATTGTTGATCGACAGCAGCGGGAGAACCTGGGTAGGCACTGCCGGCGGGATCAATATATCAGACAATGTTCTGGATGCACCCTTCGAAGAGGTTGCGTGGCATCGCATTGCCTGGCAACCGGATG
>PWWL01000007.1 GCA_003561515.1 Balneolaceae bacterium | reverse complement strand
TTGCAGGCTTTGGCTGACAACGCCTGCGGTAGGCCAACTACCATCTTTGCAACAGCATGTAAAAGAACAATTGTCACTTTGGGCAACTTACCTTTACTTCAAGGCACACACGTGAGTTCGAGATAAAATCCTCAAATTTTACAGTCAAAAAGTCCCCTACCCCGAAGGTTCAAAGATTTTTTTGGGGTAGTTCATCTTTCATTGATTACCAAAAGACCTGTTGATGAGGGTGAACGATTCCGAGCATCCGAGACACTAGTTGCCTTATGGTGGGAGATATCAAAACAAAAGGACAAGAAAAAAAGTTAGCTGCATTAAAAACATGATACAGTAGATCAAGTTGGAAAGTTGTTAACAGGCTATTGATGTCATGATGCGGAAGTCAGGAAAAACAACTCAAAAAAAAGGCTCCCAATGGGAGCCTTTTTTGTAAACAATAAGAATGTTGAATGCTGGATTACTCTTTTCCAGTTTTCTTATCACTCTTTTCTTTTTCTGCAAGCTTTTCTGCAAGGCCGGAAACTTCTCCTAAGGTCGGAGTTCCCGTCTCCACCGATTCGGCTTTAGCAGCAGACTTTTTAGCTTTCGACTTGGACTTGCTTACCTCGCCTTCGAGCTGTGAGATCTCGATAGTCTTGCTTGGTTCGTCGAATTCTGCCACAAATCCGGCAATCTTGTCACCTTCATTAAAAGCGTCTTTCAAGCTTTCAGGTTTTTCCTCAAGCTTATCGGCTGGCAGAAATGCATCAACACCAAGAGGCAGCTTTATAAACATGCCCTTGTCCGTGATCTTTGAAATTTCGCCTTCAACTTTGGCGCCGAGACCGTACTCTTCTGCATATTGCTCCCAGGGGTTATCCTGCACCTGCTTGTGGCCAAGGGTAATTCTGCGATTGTCGAAATCGATGGCAAGGATTACAACGTCAAGTTCCTGGCCTTTATCAACAACCTCATTTGGGTGCTCAACATTTTCGACCCAGCTAAGATCCGATACGTGTACAAGCCCATCAATTCCGGGCTCAAGCTCGATAAACACACCAAAGTTGGTGAGGTTACGAACCACGCCTTTGTGGGTTGAACCGACCGGGTACCGGGTTGCGAGGTCTTCCCACGGATCTTTTTCAAGCTGCTTCACTCCGAGTGAAATCTTCTTCTCTTCTTCGTTGATATTAAGAACTACACACTCGATGATGTCATCTTTCTGAACAAGCTGAGACGGGTGCTTGATGTGCTGTGTCCAGCTCATTTCACTGATGTGAATCAGGCCTTCAACGCCCTTCTCAAGCTCAATGAATGCACCGTAGTCGGCTATTGATACCACACGGCCCTGAATACGCAGATTCTCGGGATATTTGATATCGATATTATCCCATGGATGCGGTTGAAGCTGCTTGAGTCCGAGAGAAACCCGCTTGGAGTTCTCATCAAAGTCGATCACAGCAACGTTCATGCGCTGGTCGAGTTTCACTATCTCTTCCGGATGATCTACCCGGCCCCACGACAAGTCTGTGATATGGAGGAGTCCGTCAACACCACCCAGATCTATGAATACACCAAAATCTGTGATGTTTTTCACGATGCCTTCGAGAACCTGGCCGGCTTCGATGGTTTCAAGAATCTCCTGACGCTGGTCTTCAAGGTCACTTTCAATGAGTGCTCTGTGAGAAACTACCACATTTTCAGCCTGCATGTTGAGTTTCACAATCTGAAACTCCATGGTTTTGCCGACATAGGCGTCAAAGTCGCGTACCGGACGAACGTCGATTTGTGATCCGGGCAAGAACGCATCGATTCCAAAAATGTCAACAACCATACCGCCTTTAATGCGGCGCTGTATGTAACCTTCAATAACTTCACCCGTTTCGTGGGCTTTTTCAATATTCTCCCACGCCTGAAGGATATCCGCTTTCTTTCTGGAAAGAATGAGCTGGCCTTCACGATCTTCTACTCTATCCAGGAAAACTTCTACTTCGTCACCTGGCTGAAGATTCTCCAGAACTTTATTGGAAAACTCGCTCGCCGGAACAATACCTTCTGATTTAAATCCGATATCGACAATGACGTACTTATCATCAACCGATACCACAATACCGGTCACAATTTCTTTTTCTTCTATCTCACTGAGTGTATTTTCATACATTCCGGCCAGTTCATGAAACTCTTCATCCGTATAATCTTCGGATGCAGCCTGGAGCTCATCAAACGTGTATATTTTCCCGTCAACTTCGCCGGTAAAGGTTGGTAATTCTTTTACGACACCGTTACTCTCTTCTTCGGTTTTTTCAACGGCGGTTTCTTCGGCAGCTGCATCGACAGCTTCTGCTTCAACCTGTTCGGTTTCCACCAAAGTTTCTTCTTCTTGTTTTACAGCAGCTTCAGTTTCTTCGGTTTGGGTTTCTTTTTTTAGTTCTTCAGTCATTTAGGTTACTGGTTAAAAAATGCCGCGCTCCGGCTTTCGGAACGGGATTAGTTTAAGGTTATAGTTTCAGTTTCTCTTTAATGATGAGAATGATTTCCTGTACCTGTTCTTCAAATGTTTTGCCGGTTGTATCTATGACTATTGCATCATTTGCCTTTTTAAGAGGATCAGCTTTTCGGTTCTGATCAGCCTGATCTCTCGATCTCAAATTATCCTTTACCTCTTCAAGGGTAACGTTGGGATCTGAGTTTTTCATTTCGGCAAATCTGCGCCTTGCACGTTCTTCGATGGATGCATCCATATAGAACTTCAGGTTGGCGTCAGGAAAAACAGCTGTACCAAGATCCCTTCCATCGGCCACGTATGCATTTTTCTGCACAAGATTTCTCATGTACTGATTTACGAATGCGCGAGCTTCGGGCCAGGATGCGACTTTACTTACATAATTAGCCACGTTGTGAGAGCGGATATCTGATGTGATATCATCACCGTTGGCGTTTACAAAGAAAGTCTGGTTTCTGTATTCCGTTTTTAGGTCCGTTTCCGGCAATATTTCAAAGAATGTGGCCTTATCGGGTTTATTATTACGAATCCAGAGGAAGGTTAGCGCTCTGTATAGAGCACCGGAATCGAGGAATTGAATATTCAGACGATCTGCAATTTCCCTGGCCGTAGAACTTTTACCAGAGCCGGCCGGTCCATCAATGACTATGATCATTTCAAGAGAACAGTTAAAATAATTTTTTTAAGCTTAAGATTCAATCCATTCTTGTAAGTTGGATAGAGAACCCGTAATTTTTGTATCTGTACAAAATAACGAGTATTTAACTGTAATCACCAATTCATTATGCCACAGCATAAATCAGCAATTAAGCGAATGCGCCAGGACGAAAAGCGCAAGAAGCATAATAACACCCGCCGTTCTAAAATGAGAACGCTGATCAAAAAAGTTCTCTCTTCAACTGAAAAAGAGGCCGCAGAAAAAAACCTCAAAGAAGCTACAAGCCTTATTGACAGGCTATCGGTAAAAGGTATAATCCATAAAAATACAGCTGCCAGAAAAAAAGCCCAGCTTACCAAGCACGTCAATAATCTCTAAGCGCGATACCGCACCTTGAACAGCGATCACAAAAAAGCACTTCTTATCATTATAGATGGCTTTGGCATTGCAGCCAATCCTGATGTGAGCGCTGTAGATAAAGCCAAAAAACCATTTTACGACTCTTTGCTGGAAACATATCCCAACGCACGACTGTCGGCAAGCGGAGAGGACGTTGGGTTGCCTGATGGCCAGTTTGGAAACTCTGAAGTAGGACACCTCAATATCGGGGCCGGTCGAATCGTGTGGCAGGAGCTGTCGCGTGTTAATAAGTCTATAGAGAACGGTGAGTTTTTCTCCAACGAAGTGCTCGCAACGGCTTTTGAAAAAGCAAAAACCAGAGGACGTATCCATTTCATGGGCCTCTTTTCGGATGGAGGCGTACATAGCCATAACGACCATCTTTATGCGCTGCTTGAGATGGCGAAAAAGTATGGCATCGGCAACGCATTTGTGCATGCTTTTACGGATGGCCGCGATACATCGCCCCATGGCGGCGCAGAGTATCTGAAAGAATTTGAAAAGAAAGCCGCAGAAATCGGTACGGGTATCGTGGCATCAGTGGTGGGCCGGTATTTCGCAATGGACCGCGACAACAGATGGGAACGTACAGAAAAAGCGTATCGACTTCTAATTGAAGGAACAGGCACAAGCGTTGCCAACGCGGCCGATGCGTTTAAAGAAAGCTACGAGGCCGGAGTTACAGATGAATTTATTCAACCTCATGTTGTGGAGTCAGCCGGTAACAGCCGGATACAGAAAGGCGACGTAGTTGTATTCTACAATATTCGTGGAGATCGCGCCCGACAGATAACCAAAGCACTCTTCAGCAGAGACGAAGTTGCATTTGAAACTGAGGATCTTGATCTGCATTACGCCACGTTTACCGCTTACGACGACACTTTCAACGACTTTGTGCACGTGGCATTTCCTCCGGTGCGGCTTCGCAATACACTGGGTGCATTTGTTGCCGCTAAAGGTCTGAAACAACTCAGAATTGCCGAGACAGAAAAATATCCGCACGTAACTTATTTTTTCAACGGCGGTGATGAGACGCCAAATACCGGGGAAGACCGGATTCTGGTTCCAAGCCCCAAAGTGCCAACGTACGACCTTCAGCCCGAAATGAGTGCTGTGGGAATTACTGACAAGCTGTGTGAGGCCATTGCAAAAGAAGAGTATGATCTGATTGTGCTGAATTTTGCCAACCCGGACATGGTTGGGCATACTGGCGTTATGGATGCTGCGATCAAAGCGATAGAAACAGTCGACACGCAGCTTCAACGCATCATAAAAGATGCCTTGGACCATGGTTACAATTCCCTGATCATTTCAGATCACGGCAACTCGGACTGTATGGTACAGAACGACGGAAGCGCACACACAGCACATACCACAGCCCCCGTTCCTGCCATTCTTGTGAATAACAATACGGAAGGAATTTCACTCAACTCCGGAATTCTGGCCGATGTTGCCCCAACGTTATTGAAAATGATGGGACTTGAACCGCCTGAAGATATGACGGGCAAACCGCTATTTTAGACATCCAGCCCGCAAAGGTTTCTCTGCTAAGAATCTTCCAATAAGTTTGCATTTAGCACATCACCACACTACTTTCGTAGAAAGAGTGAACTAAAGATATTCTTCACTCGTTACCACATTCAGCATCAACCAAACACGACAAAATTTTTTGCAGGTCCCGTTATGGAGGGTAATTTTTCAAGCAAAGTTCGAGACGTTATACAGTTCAGCCGTGAAGAGGCTCTGCGTCTTGGACACGACTACATAGGTACCGAACATCTCATCCTGGGTATTGTGCGTTTGGGCGATGGAGTCGCCATTCGTATTCTGAAGAATCTTGATTGCGACCTGTTCAAGCTAAAAAAAACAATTGAAGACACAGTACGAGGAACAGGGGGCACCGTTACTGTTGGCAATATCCCGCTTACAAAGCAAGCAGAAAAAGTTCTCAGAATCACCTATCTCGAAGCAAAACTATATAAGAGCGACACTATCGGAACGGAGCACCTGCTGCTATCGCTTTTGAGAGATGAAGAGAATATTGCCGCTCAGATACTTCAGCAGTTTAATGTTTCTTATGACGCAGTTCGCGAAGAGCTCGACATGATCATTTCCGGCAATACCAGGGAATCGGATCAAGGCGATGCAAGATCAGCCTCTGCAAGTATTTCACAACCCCCGAGAGGATCACAATCATCTGGCAGTTCACGAGAAAAGAAAATGGAAAAGTCTAAAACACCCGTACTTGATAACTTCGGCCGTGACCTTACCCAGCTTGCTGAAGACGGCAAGCTCGACCCGATTATCGGCCGTGAAAAGGAAATTGAACGAGTGGCCCAGGTATTGAGCCGCCGCAAGAAGAACAACCCGGTGCTGATTGGTGAACCGGGTGTCGGAAAAACAGCCATCGCCGAAGGGCTTGCCACCAGAATTATCGAGCGAAAAGTTTCCCGCGTATTGTACGACAAGCGAGTAATTGCGCTTGATCTTGCTGCCCTTGTTGCGGGTACAAAATATCGCGGCCAGTTCGAGGAGCGGATGAAAGCGGTTATGAGTGAGCTCGAAAAAACCGACAACGTCATCCTCTTCATTGATGAGCTTCACACCATTGTAGGAGCAGGCGGCGCCAGTGGTTCGCTCGATGCATCGAACATGCTTAAGCCGGCGCTCGCACGAGGTGAGGTTCAGGCCATCGGCGCTACAACGTTGAATGAATACCGTCAGTTTATTGAAAAAGACGGTGCCCTCGAACGACGTTTCCAAAAGATTATGGTTGAACCTACAACCGTAGATGAGACCAAAGAAATACTGAATCAGATTAAAGGAAAATATGAGAAACATCACAGTGTGAGATACACGGAAGAGGCTATTGAGTCTTGTGTGAAACTCACAGATCGCTACGTTACGGATCACTTCCTCCCTGACAAAGCCATTGATGCACTTGATGAGGTTGGTGCCAGGGTACACCTATCGAACATTACCGTACCTGATCATATTCTTGCACTCGAAGAGGAGATCGAAAAAACCAGCCAGGAGAAGAACTCCATGGTGAAAAAGCAGCGGTTCGAAGAAGCTGCCCGTCTCCGTGATACCGAAAAGCGCCTGATGGAAGAACTTGAGCAGGCCCAGAAAGAGTGGGAAAAAGAATCTGAGCACATCGTATTCGATGTAACCGAAGAAGATGTAGCCTCTGTGGTTGCGATGATGAGCGGTGTTCCCGTGAATAAGATCAGCCAGAAAGAAGGCCAGAAACTCCTGAAAATGCGTGAAGAGCTTGGCAAGAAAGTGGTAGGCCAGGAGGAAGCTATTGTGAAGCTGACCAAGGCAATTCAGCGAACGCGCGCAGGACTCAAGGATCCATCACGCCCTATCGGTTCATTTATTTTCCTCGGACCCACAGGTGTGGGTAAAACGGAAATGGCCAAGGTGCTCGCAAAATACCTTTTCGACAAAGAGGAAGCGCTGATTCGCATCGATATGAGCGAGTACATGGAGAAATTCAGTGTATCGCGCCTTGTTGGTGCGCCTCCGGGCTACGTAGGCTATGAAGAAGGCGGAATCCTGACCGAAAAGGTTCGCCGCAAACCATACAGCGTGGTGCTGCTTGATGAAATCGAAAAAGCTCACCCCGATGTGTTCAATATTTTACTGCAGGTACTTGATGACGGTATCCTTACAGACAGCCTTGGCCGGAAGGTTGATTTCAGAAATACCATCATCATCATGACATCGAACATTGGTGCGCGAGACATCCGAAACATGGGTAAAGGCATTGGCTTCTCCTCAAGCGAGGACGCCTTCGACTATGCCCAGATGAAGTCCACCATACAGGATGCACTCAAGAAAGTTTTCAATCCGGAATTCCTGAACAGGATCGACGATGTACTGACATTCCATCCGCTTGAGAAAGAAGATATCTTCAAGATTATCGACATTCTTGCCGAAGAACTCTTCGTAAGGATCAAAAATCTTGGCTATGAGCTTGAGATCACCAAAGGCGCCAAGGATTTTATATCTGATAAAGGATTTGATCCGAAATTTGGTGCCAGACCGCTGAAGCGGGCTATTCAGAAGTACATTGAAGACCCGCTGGCAGAAGAGCTTCTGGGAGTTGAACATGCCGCAGGTTCCGTGATCAAAATCAAAATGAACAAGTCGCGTGACGGGCTGGAATTTGACTGGTCAGAACACGAGAAAGTGTCAGGGAACGGTGATTCCGGATCAGAGTCAGGTTCAGAGTCTGAATCGGAACAGGAAGCCAAGGCCTGATTCCAAAAATTATAGAATTGTATTAATAAAGCCCCTGTCTATGACGGGGGCTTTTATTGTTTACGGAATTGGATGAACCTTAAAAAGAAGACTGAATCCTGAGATTCCGGTTCAGACCTTTCAATAGAAACCGGTTGATTCCCTCCCGTTTAATCTCAAGCCGGTTAATGTCGATAGCTGCCAGATTCATATTCAGGTCTTCACGGGCAATCTGCCGTCTGCCTACATGAATCACGGTTACCGTTGGGCTTGAAATGCTTCCATTGTTTAGAGTGCCCCCAAATGCTATGATGCTCTCATCTTCCGGAACGTATGTGGCGTAGAGTACCGGGTTTCTTGAACTTGTACTTCCCACCCTTTCACCTGAGATCAGATTATACACCTGTACCCGCCCCCTGCTGTAGGTTGTGAGATATTCGCCCCTTCCGCTTAGCGATACGCCAAGCTGAGCATCATCCGGATCCATCGTGAAAAGTTCATTGCCAAAACGGTCGAAGATGTGAGCCCGCTGGCTGCTGCCTGAAGTGGTCAGAATCGTGATGTAAGAGCCATCTGCTGTTACTCGCAGCTGTTCAATTTCCCGGCTGTCCGACCTGAAGAAAATGTCGTGGTCCTCCTCTCCAAAAACAATCCTTGCGCGTGATCCGGTATTACCGCCGCCAAGAGATATTACCGGATTGTACAAAACAATGGTTTTACCGGAGGGATCGGCAGCCAGCTGTGAAATTCTTTCACCTTCCGGGCTTTGCGTGCTGTTCGACACTGAGTACAGAATTTTGCCACCCGCATCGAAAAACGTGAAGTTGGCAACGTTATCCCTTACAACCGCTCTTCCGTCATCAAACTGATACACACCGAGCGTTTCATCATCTACATCAAAAAATTCAAGTTCGGTTTGTTTCAGCCGTGAACCGGTACTGCCGAACTGCAGGTAATTCAAAACCGCTTCCGCTTTCACAACCCCTACCCTTTTGCCCCCGGGTGATATACCCCATGCCGACGGCCTGAATATATCCGTAGACGCTATCGTAAGCTGACCGGGTAAAACTTCAATGTGGCCTGCCTCCAGAGGAAACTGAGACTGGCTAAAAGCGGAGTGATCAGGCGAGGTTGTTACCGAAACGGATTGAGAGAATGCATTCCCGGAAATGAGCAGGAAAAAAAGAAAAGCAAAAACGAACTTCATCAAGTGGTGTGTAATGTTTAATATTGACGCTCCTAAAGAACGAGAATTTCTCCATGAATTGCATACATGCTTTATTCAATAATTGTTCCGGTATATAATCGACCGGATGAAATTGACGAGCTGCTCGCTAGCCTTACTATTCAGTCTTTTACTGATTTTGAGGTGATAATTGTGGAAGACGGCTCAAGCCTTACCTGCGAGGAGATCGTTAAGGGCTATGAAGGCAGGCTACATATCCGATACTTTTATAAAGAGAACAGCGGCCAGGGGTTCAGCAGAAATTTTGGTTTTGAGCGCGCAGAGGGTGACTATTTTGTGGTTTTTGATTCGGACTGCATCATTCCGCCCCACTACTTTGAAACGGTAAATAAATTTTTATCAGAGAAACCTTCCGATTGCTGGGGTGGCCCCGACCGGGCGCATCCAACTTTTACAATTCTGCAGAAAGCCATCAGTTACAGCATGACCTCTCCTCTCACAACGGGGGGAATCAGAGGGGACGGAGAAAGGCTTGGTAAATTTCATCCCCGAAGTTTCAATATGGGCATTTCGCGAGAAGTTTTTGAAAAAACCGGGGGGTACAAGATTACAAGAATGGGTGAGGATATTGAGTTTAGCCTCAGGATTATTGAACAGGGATTTTCCACTGCCCTGATCAAAGATGCGTGGGTATATCACAAGAGAAGAACCAGCCTGAAACAATTTTTTAGTCAGCTGTTCTTTTTTGGCCGTGCCCGGATCAATATTGGCCGTTTTTATCCCGGAGAAGTTAAAATGATTCACCTGATGCCATCAATCTTTCTGGCTGGCCTGGTTCTTTCAGTTGCCGGTGCTTTTACGTTAGTCGTGCTGCTATCACAGCTTTGGAAGCTTTATGCCGGGTATGCCCTTTTGTTGTTCATTCATGCAACCGTCCGCGAAAAAAATCCTGTAACTGCACTTCTTGCCGTTGTCACATCGTTTATACAATTAATTGCATACGGGGCAGGTTTTATAACCGAGTGGCTTCGCGAAAAAGGTGTAATCCGGTAAGAAACTTTCGATGTGCAGATTGCATTCCGGATTTAAAACATTTATCTTTTAATTCTTTTGATGAGATGAAAATTTGCTCTTCAAACAACTTCGGGGTGGCCCGAAATGACACCGGTCACGTTTAAACTATATCCGGTTTCTTTTATAAAACCACGTTGAAATATTTTTTACGGGGAGTGGCGCAGCCCGGTAGCGCATTCGCTTTGGGAGCGAAGGGTCGCAGGTTCAAATCCTGTCTCCCCGACA
>PWWL01000394.1 GCA_003561515.1 Balneolaceae bacterium | reverse complement strand
ATTGGCGACTTAATCTCCCACATGGAATCAGCCGTCACCTGGGACCTGGTCATCTTTGCGCTTGAATCCCGTTCTTACACCTATTCAGGTGAATTATTTGATTTGCTAAGCAACCAAATAGAGAGCGGCGCATCTGCAATTGTTGAAATCTGGTACCTCGATCAAATCGCATCCGGTCGCATCCGACCTTTGATGCAGGAATGCGGCATTGCCTTCCAGGAAAACTGGATACGACAGGAAAACCAAGACTGGAATTTGTTCGTGGTTTATATTTGGGAGCCTGACGCCCCGGTACTGTCAGATCCCAATGAGATAACGTTTCTTGGGCCAAGCGGCACAATTTGGAATACAGGTGATGTCGGAGACGTGATTCGCCTAACACCCAATTCTGAGGCCAGGTTATTAGCAGGACTGCTGCCTAACCCATCAGAAAGATTTGGCCTGATAGCTGATTGTTTTGATGGACGCCTGATCTGGCAAACATTTTCAACGCACAATTACCGACAATCCCAGATGGTGCCACTCTGGCAAAACTATATCATCAATGCGCTCTGGGCAAGGTATGCGTACTTGCAGCAGGAATAGAATTATTTCAGCTTACTACTCAGTCTGCTTGAGATTCGGCCTTTTCCCAACCAGTAGAGCTTCTTGTCTCGTAACAACGACTGTATTAATTAATTATTGACTGAAATGGAATGGCGCTCAGTGAAACAATGTTGTTTGATAAGACGATTGCCCCCCTAACCCCCCGCCGGCGGGGGGAAGGGGGGTGAAAAAATCTCAGCAAAAAATACCAGGTTGCTGATACATTATGATTTAGTTACTGATACTATACTTAATTAGTCTGCAGGAGATTCAGCCTATACCTTCCAAACCTCAGTATGAGGGATGACTAAGTATTCACGGATAATGTCGGTTTATTTATCCTCTGTAAAAACCCACCTTGAGGTTAATTTAACAGGCAATCTAGACTGACAGCGTGCCACCATCAGCAGCGCAGGCTGTTTAAGCCCATACCGCTCTGACCGCCATCCCCAGGTTGGTTCTGCCGTCAGGCCGCCGTACAGGCTCTCCCCTGCACGGATGAGGTCGAAGTCTTCCGCCCCATCAATGTCTATATAGAATGAAAAATCTGGGCCTGTTAACTGCAGAACATGGTTCTCATCAAATGACCAATCCCAATCAGGCAGCAACCATCTTAATAGAACATCATGGGTGTTCGTGCCTGGCTTTCCATAAGGCGTGATCGTATCCGTAACCAGCCATCCACCATCAATAACGCTGAGTTTGCGCTGGTGAAAAGCGCCCAGTTTACAGTAACCATCATGTTCGGCTGTGACCCAGGTTAATTGACCTTGCTCATTGATCTCATGCCCCAAGACCTCTGATTGTGCCCAATCCAGCCACAAAAAAAGCCCAGCAGGCGTCATCTGCTCCTGCCCATCAAGCACCAGCGTATTATGTACCTTGCTGGATGTCAGCGCATTCTTCCAGGGCTGAGGTGCGTTATAGTGATAGGTGCCGGGATCCAACGCAACATTGACCCCACGCCACCACAGGTCAACATGCAGTTGATCAGCATGGGAGGGGCGATCAACGAATTTAGCCGCCCGCAAGAAACCAGGCCCCTGGTCAGAGTCCACCCGCAGCATATCCGATGCTTGGGGTTGGGGTAAATCTACCGGTTCACATTTCCCCAGTGAAAACCACTCTGCCATTTCATAAAGTTGGGGCTGATCATAAACGTCCTGTCCCAAAAAAGCCCGGCCTGCCGCAGCCACGACTGGCCTAAAATCATCCCAGGGCTGACCAGACAGTGGGAACAAGTAAGCACCATCATTCGCTCCAAGGTTAGGGGTATTCCCGGTTTCAGCGTCTGTTAACGCCCATAACCAACGGGTTGCAGCCGCCAATCTCTCCAACGTCGCCTCTTCCCAATCCTCGTTACCAGTCACTCGCTGCAAGTCATCAACAAATAGGGCTAATTGAAGCATCAACCGATGATAATTTACACTGTGCTGAACATAAGTCCCAAATTCCGTGATCTGACCCTGGAATCCCCGGTTCAACCAGTGCCAGCCGGAATTCCGCCAATATTCCGCCCGGGGATGGGATGGCAGGTAAAGCCCTGCTGTATATAACCCGACTGCTTCGGATAAGAGATGGTTGTTGTTTTGTGCCCGGGCATAGTTCAGGGTAACTGGGATACGGGCAGCATGCTCGGCAATCCCCTGCCATAATCGCCTGCGGTTTTCCGGTATGGAAGATGGCGCTGCCGCCAAGACCCGATCACAAAAAACCCACACCATCAACCGGATCGCCACTTCCTGGGCAGACTGCCAATGTCGTCCATGGTTGGGTGGGTGAGCGCTTAAGAACTTAAGGGTGTTTCGCCAAAAAGTTTCAGCATAAGCCGATTCACCACTTAAGGCATAAGCCCGTGCCAGTGTGATCGCCCAACCGAAGCGAGCGGGTTCCCAGACCAACTTAATGTCGGATTCGGGTGGTGCTTTTTCAAGATGTGTCCAATGCTGAGAGGAAGCCCCTGCATTCAGGTCAATCTGTACCGGCTCACCCCCGAACAACCGGCTGTAACCCTGGCAGACTTCATCCGCTGAGGTTATGGACTGGTCAACCTGGGATTGGCT
>PWWL01000297.1 GCA_003561515.1 Balneolaceae bacterium | reverse complement strand
TTCCGACCAGGAGCGCTTTACCATCAGTTTTGGATAATCCCCCTCATCATAAATTAACTCCATCAGGTCGCAGGCACGATTCACCAGATCGTTGAGTTCTTTTTCGTTGCTATACGACTCTTTTGTAATTTCTAAACGCTTATCCATAAACCTAATTTTCAGATGTCTGATACATTTTCATTTACAAAGCCCAAATGGCAAGTTGTCAAAGATAAGAAAGTCTTTGTAACTCCCATTTTCGATCTGCACGAATTTTCGCTGGATGCACCCGGCCAGAAGATCGACCACCCTTTTTATGTTCTCAAAGCACCTGAGTGGATCAACGTCATCGCCCTAACTGAGGATAACCAAATCGTACTGGTGGAACAGTACCGGGTTGGCGTTGATGAAACAACGCTCGAACTGCCTGGCGGAATGGTGGATGAGGGTGAGACTCCTCTCGAAGCCGCCAAAAGGGAACTTCTTGAAGAAACCGGGTGCAGTTCTGACCACTGGGAGCTGATTGGAAAAACAAGCTCAAATCCTGCCATTTTGAGTAATTTCACCCACCTGTACCTGGCCACGGAATGCGAGTTCACGGGAAGCCAAAAGACAGATGGCACCGAAGATATTGCAGTACAGACACTCCCGCTTGATGAATTTCTCGACCTGGTGCGCAGCGGAACCGTACATCACGCCATTGTTCTGGCAGCGGTGGCGCAGTTTTTGTTGAGGAAAGATTGGTTGTGAGTTTTGAGTCTTGAGTATCAGGTAGCAAGTATTGAGTATTGAGTATTGAGAACGCGTTTAGCGGTTGAATTAATAAGTAACATTGAAGCGTCTGTAGCGAAGCGAAAACCCTTCAATCATTACGAGTTCGTTGGCAAATAGACGCTTAAAGGACCTACGGACGCTTTAAGGTCTTTTAACCACTAAACGCGTGATTGAGAAAAAGAAAATGACGAATACAAGATTTACTGTTAATAAACTCGCATAAGTTCGTCCTGAATAAAGTTTCTTCGCCCTGCGCAACACACCCCTGTTTGCTCCGCTACACGCTCCGCAAATTGTCCCCTCTCCCCGAAGCGCTCGGGACAGGCAAGAGGGGATTTTCGAGCCCTAACCAACTCAAATTCCTGATACTCGCTACTCGATACCTGATACTCAATACTCATAAAACACAAATATCCATAGAATTCCCCGCACCTTTTTGGTAACTTTTTAGCTTATATAAAATTCCTGAATTATGATCTCAAAACGAGCACAATTACTCTCTCCATCCGAAACGCTTAAAATATCCGCAAAGGCCAAACAGCTGCAGCGTGAGGGCAAATCGGTGATCTCTCTCAGCGCCGGTGAACCTGACTTTAAAACGCCAGCACACATCTGCAATGCTGCGATTGAAGCCATTACGGACGGCTTCCACGGATATACCATGAATACCGGCATGCCTGAGCTCCGGGAAGCCGTTAGTGCCAAACTGAAACGGGATAACGATCTCGATTACGCCCCCGACCAGATTGTGCTCTCGAACGGCGCCAAGCAGTCGATCGGGTTCACCATCCTCGCCACCATCGATCCCGGCGACGAGGTGCTGATCCCAGCCCCGTACTGGGTGTCGTACCCGGAGATGGTAAAAATGGCGCTGGGGAAACCGGTTGTAGTAAAAACCACGTTTGCCAACAACTACAAGGTAACGCCGGAACAGCTCGATAAAGCAATCACAAAAAAAACCCGCGGACTCATTCTTTGCTCGCCCTCTAACCCAACAGGTGCCTGCTACACCCTGAGTGAACTCAAGGAGCTGGGCGAGGTGCTCAAGAAGTACCCGGATGTAATCATCTATTCGGATGAAATTTATGAATACATCGTTTTTGAAAACGAGCACGCAAGCATACTGAACGCGGCACCCGAGCTTGCCGACCGTACGGTTATTGTGAACGGATTTTCGAAAGGATTTGCCATGACCGGCTGGCGCCTCGGGTATATTGCCGGGCCCAAACCAATCGTGGATGCCGTCGCTAAGATTCAGAGCCAGGAAACCTCGGCCCCATCATCCATTTCACAGAAGGCCGGACTCGCCGCGTACACCGGCACCATGAAGCCGGTTGAAGAGATGAGAGAAGCCTTTAGGGAACGGCGCGATTTTATGGTAAGCGAGCTCAGCTCCATGGACGGTGTGGAATGCTTCAGGCCTTCCGGTGCATTTTACGTGTTTCCCGATGTACATACGTTTCTCGGGAAAAAGAGCCCCGATGGCAATACCATCGGCACAACCACCGAACTGGCACTCTACCTGCTCGAACAGCACGGGGTTGCAGCCGTACCCGGCGATGCGTTTGGTGAGCCCGATGGTATTCGCCTCAGCTATGCCGCATCTTTAGAGAACCTGAAAGAGGCTATGAAAAGGCTCAGAGAAGGGCTTGCCGCGCTGATTTAAGGCTGTTTCACGGGTCTTTTGCGCTGAATTTCGCCTTGTAAAAAAGGTGATGGATCAGGGAGTTGTTTAGAACGTAAGGAGTATACTCCGCGTAAATCAGCGCAAAACACTGCGAAAATCTGCGAGAACTTAAAAAGAAAAGAAACGGTCACTGATATCAAAAATTCTTTCATTCAGCATCACTGACAAGTTGTTCCGGTGAATGATTTGGCACGCTTTCTGCTTGAATTGT
>PWWL01000313.1 GCA_003561515.1 Balneolaceae bacterium | reverse complement strand
GGGGGGGGGGGGGGGGGGAGTGCTGCTGATGAAAAGAGTATGTGAGTTCCGGTATTATGTACAATATTCCGAAATGGTGTACAACTTTTGATTGCCTCATTGAAATTTGAATGATTAATTATCTATTGCAACTTGTTAAAAAAGTTCAAACTTTCAGGAAGTTTTGAAAACAAACTGATCATTAAACTGAAGAGGTGTTGTTATGAAAACCATTCAAAAAAAGCTTCTGGTAATCTTTGCTGTTTTCTCTTTTGCGGTACTGATGATGTTCAACGTATCTATTACAATGGATGACACTAAATCTGCAATTACAGATGAAGTAAATCCGGGTTTATATATCAGCGGTATCAACATCAATTTGGGTTTGCAATCTGTTTTGGCACAATCTTCGGATCCCGGGTCGGACCCGGAAGAATGTGAAGATAGCTGTGGGGGTTCAATTTACTGTTACATTGAAGCGCATTGTCCTCCTGGTTCAGAGTTTAATGCAGTAGCATGTTGGGGAGCAGAATATTGCACAACTTTACTCGGTGATGGTGTTGATTGTGACGGTGTGGTGAGTTGGTGTGGATTTGGTGATACTTAATTGGACACGTATGGTTAAAATGATATCAAAGAAAAATATTGTCCATCTATTGATTGCATGTTTTACACTTTTTCTAACTTTTCTTGTATTTGTAAATTGTGAAAAAACAAGTAATACAGGTAAAGAACCAATTCTTCTAAATCCGAATAGAGTGAAATATGTTGATGATACTTCTTTACTGAGTCAGTACACACTTACATGTGCTGACTCAGGACTGATTGCCATAGATTCACCAACCAACAAAATTCATCAATTCGACTATAATTCTCTTGAACATATAAACAGCTTTGGAAAAGAAGGAAGAGGACCGAAAGAGTTTCTCGGAATTTATCATTCAGCTATCCATGAGGAAAACCTTTTTGCATACGATAGCGGTAATCAGAGAGTACATATTTTAAATCAGCATGACCTCTCTTATCAGTCGGCAATTCCAATACGTTTTTCTGCAACCCGTTTTGCGGCTTCATCCGATGCTCTGTACGCTGCTATGCCATTTTCAGATAATCAGGCTCCATTCTTAAAGGTAAGTATAAAAGACGCTTCTGTTTCATACTTTGGAGAGTGGATTAAGAACAATTTTCCAGGGCGAAATCTCTTTCACTTTTTGCTTTATAAAAATAGATTGATAGCTGTTTCGTATACAGAACCTATCATTAAAATTTATGACTTATTCGGAAAATTAATTTCAAGATTTGATATTAGCAACGAAGTTATACTTTCTGGATCCTTGAAATTTGCTGAAAATGTATATAGTGAATCGGAAAATCAATTACGTTCTGTGATTCTTTTCAGGGATGCGTCCATTTATAATGATTTCATTATTTTAAATCTAATCAGACATGATGAAGGATCACATGACGAGAATGCGAAATACAATAACTACCTTGTTTACAAAATTGACAATGATCAAATTGAAAAAACCGCTTTCTTTAGGACAAATAACGGAACTCGGGGAGTTACAACTACTTTTTGTATTCACAATGATCGCTTATACAGTAATGGAAGCCCCGACAGGTTGGACATATATGAATTTGATATTTCATTTTTAAATCAGTCGGATAATCAAGGGAGATTTAATCCAATAGCACGCTCAGAACAGTAAATGATTCTCACCCATGATCCTAAAATCGTAATAAAAACGTTAATGGATCGGAAATATAATAGGGTTCAGTGAAAGAAAAATTTCGAATTGGTCTTTAAAGACCACAGAATTATATATACTTTTTCGAACTGTGGCATGAAGTGTTAATGGGGAACGATGACAAAAACAGGTGAGATCTGGTATCATGTACAAACTTCGCAAATAGTGTAAAACTTTTGATTGCCTTATTGGAATTTGAATAATTAATTAACGGCACAACTTGCTGACAAGTCATGACTTTTCATAAAGTTGTAAAAACAAAAATCGACAATTAAACTGGAGAGGTATTGTTATCAAAATCATTCAAAAGAAGCTTCTGGTAATCTTTGCTGTTTTCTCTTTTGCGGCATTGATGATGCTGAATGTATCCGTAAATATGGATAATATGCATGAATCTGAAATAGATGAAAATATTATTAAATCCTCGGTATGCATTAACAATATTGGAGTAAGTGTTGGCGTCAACGACGTACATGCTTCTGGTACAGATCCTGAAGAGTGTGGAGAAGACTGTGAAGGTAATAGTGATCCTATTTCATGCTTTTCAACTTATGATCATTGTGGATGGTTTGGCACGTGTACCACATTTTGGAGATGTAATCCAAATGGTAATTGTTTTAGTGCATCAGGGAAAAACCTCAGTGACCCAAATATTTGCTGATTAAAGTACATCCAATGGAATGAGCATATACTGATTTATTCGTATTGGTTTATACTTTTATTAATCAAACACGTTAAGCGATTAAATTAATAAGCAATATTCAAAGCGACTGTTGTGAAGTGATCCCGACCGCTGTCGGGATCCTGGAGTTTGGCAATTACTAGATATTGATAGGTGATTATCAATAAAACCCCGGTCAATAGTAGATTTGGCCGGGTTTTTTTACGATATTAATATCTAGTTATATCACTAGATTATTAACCT
>PWWL01000134.1 GCA_003561515.1 Balneolaceae bacterium | reverse complement strand
GGAACGGATGGTCGGTAGCACCAACGGAGCCCGATCCCGAAACCTCCGGCCGCGATTTGTGAAAAACCACGGAATTTTAATCCGGAGGTTTGTCCGCGATTCCCGGATGGGTGCCATGGGGCATTCCCGTTGATGGGGTTTCCCGGTAACCCCTCGTTATGGTTCGCGTCGTTGATATGGATCTGGACTCGGGGTTTTTCATACTGGATTTGGTTACCCGGAGCGTTGCCACGGGCTGTGTTTTTTGACGCCTTCAGTGTCAGGTATATACCTATGATCTAATAAAAATTGAGCGTGAATCATCATTTTCCTTGATGTTCACGTTCCGGAGACGAAAGGTCGGCAGCGCCAGAGGTGTGTATGGCGTTCCGGGATTGCTATGAAAATCAATTCTACCCAAACAGAACATCAGCGCCTTTGCCCCGGGAAATCAGTGACTGGTAGCTTTCAAGTTCCTTCTTCACAATCTCATCAGTAAGGTTTATCGTCTGCCTGCGCTCGGCGGCCATGTATGCTGCCTGAACCAGGAATGTAACCTCAACACCATATTCCCAGTCGAGGAACCCGTCTTTGCCGTTCAGGAAAGAATTCACGGCATCTCTGAGCTCGGTGGTATATCCATATAGGTCTGCCTCGTTTGGCTGAACGGCCAGCAGGCCCCTCGATGCCGTTGACTTTTCGAGGGCAAGCTCGGCATCGGCCACACCTTCGGCGGCTTCATCCCCGATAAATATTTCGGAAGGGGAGATCAGGCTGTTTATTTCCATGGCATAACCGGGGCCGAGCCCGTCCATAGAGAGCCGCAGCCCCTGCTTGTCGTACATCCACGAATCGGTGAACTGCCCCTTTACCAGCTGGCCGGTTTCGGGATTCCTGAAGGTCACAATGCCGGTTGCAAAATCCTCGGCCGGTGTTTTCGAGTAGTCCACGCCGTAGGTTTCAAGCAGCTGTTTGCGGTATTTGGGCTGTCCCCATTTCAGCAGCGATGTATCGCACTGCATCGCTACGGGCTCCAGGAATGTGGGCGATTTGCCTTCCGGGGTGAGGATATGCCGGCAGATGGCAATACTGTGGCAGCCCATGTCGGACAGCACCCCGCCGCCCTGGCGAACCGGATCCCAAAACCAGGCATTGTGAGGCCCGGCATGCTCTTCTGTGCTTCGGGCCAGGGTAAAATCACCCATTGCTCTCTGGGTGGGACGCAGCTGTTCAAGTGCGTTATTGATTGTATTCATGTGCAGCTGGTTCTCAAAATAGGATGTGAGCAGCCCGGCGCCGCGGGCAAGCTGCGCCATTCGCCGCGATTCCCGTAGTGTTCGACCCAGCGGCTTTTCACAGATCACTCCTTTCAGTGCGGCCCCTTGTTTAACTGCTTCGGCTATCTCTTCCATGATGGCCAAACGTGTGTAATTCGGTGAGAAAATGGCCACGGCATCACAGTGTTTGCAAAGTTCCGAAACGGATTTGAAAAGTTTGGGATCGCCCAGTCCGTTTTCCTTCGCGTAAGCAGCCAGCTCTTCGGCACCGCCGCGATGAGTTATTGCCGTTAGTTCACAATTCCGAACCTGTTTCATGGCAACTGCCAGAAACTTTGCGATAAAACCTGATCCGATGAATCCTACTCTAAGCTGCTTCATGAGTGTGTGTTTGCGAAAAAATGTTCATTGTAAGTTTAGATAATTACAATATCTGCCAGAAAATCAATGCTCAAAACCAAGCATAATTTCAGGGATTATGGTACTGCGAACGGATCGGATTGATACGTTTGCCGATTCGGTCGATATATGTATTGTTGCTAATTCATCCAATGCTTCTTTATTCTGCAGGCTGATAATTCACAGGAAAAAATTTGTGGTGAGATATATAAACTCGCGACCCAACATGAGTAACATACCTGCTTTAACGTGATTTAAGATACTTTCCTTGTTCCTAACGAATCAGGTGCAGTGTCAGATAAAACTTTTTCGCGTAAGATTCAATACGGATTGAGGCCGCGTAACTCTGACATCAATTTTAATAGAGGGCTTTGCAGAACCGGTCTTTTGCCCAATGGCTGCGTTATCGGTCGGTTGAAATTCTCACATATTGCCATATGCTTCGGTTTCAACCTTCCTCTGGCCTTGCCCATGAACAAAATCCCTGGTTAAGCAAAGCCCTCTAAAAAATGGTTTTGCATCACTATTTGCATTTTAGATAACCTCGTTTAACTTTATGTAAGCAATTGATGTTCAATAATTAAACATTAATCTGAAATCGAGGCTTCTATGCTAAACAATGATTGGAGTAAACATAGTGATAAGGCACTATTGCTTTTGCGAATTGCCGTTGGTCTGGTGTTCATCTTTGCAGGCTGGGGCAAACTAACAGGAATTGAGGGTGTTCAGGGATTTTTTGGTAACCTTGGAATACCACTGCCGGGATTGATGGCCTGGGTTGTGGCACTGGTTGAATTTGTCGGCGGGCTAATGGTACTTCTCGGGGCATATGCAAGAATTCCCAATTTACTTTTGGCGTTTATCATGCTGGTGGCATTATTCACAACAAAAATGGATGACTTTGATATTACCAACGCCGGTACCAGGGTCGACATAGTTATGTTGCTGGTAACATTATCGCTGGCAGTACTTGGCTCAGGAAAATTATCCGTTGATGCTTTTTTGGGTAAGAAAGAGTGACCATTCAAAATTAGTAAAGAAGAAAAGCCGGTATTATAAGCCGGCTTTTTTTTTGTAACCCGGAACAGAATTTTACAAAACCGAACCCTTTCATCTTGTAATTTTTTGATGTCGAAAAACAACGTGTGACTACATCAATCGGGGATATTATTTCGCGGTAAATCCATCGAAGATCCCAGGGGTTTAACATGTATATCTCATCTAAACTACTACATCCTTATCGAATGAAGAAAATCCAAATCCTGCTTACAACGATTTTGATATCTCTGTTATGGGTTCCCACACTACTGGGACAAAACGGAGGAGAAGCTGAACCAAGCCACAAAAATCTCCATATCGAGCCCGCCCGTTCGGTTCATCTCCAAACTAATGAAGCCACCTGGCTCTCGCTTGATGTTCATCCATCAGGAGAAAAGATTGTGTTTGAATTTATGGGCAATCTTTTTGAAATGCCGATCGCAGGAGGAGAGGCACAGCAGCTTACCCACGGCATGGCATTTGATGCTCAGCCAAGCTACAGCCCCGACGGCAAAAAGGTAGTTTTTATTTCTGACCGAAGCGGCGGGGAAAACATCTGGATTCTGGACCTTGAAACGATGGAAACGGAGCAGCGCACTCGCGGCAATAACTTCAGAATGCAATCACCCATTTTTACACCCGATGGTGAGTATATTATCGCTGCACGCGCAGGCCTGAGGGGAGGGGTACACAAGCTCAGGATGTATCATGTTGATGGTGGCAGCGGTACCGAATTCATGGATACTCCCAATAACCTGAAAACGATTGAACCCGCTTTCGGATCCGATGACCGCTATATCTGGTTTTCTCAGCGAACAGGCGACTGGAACTACAATGCCATTTTCCCACAGTATCAGATTGCAAAATTTGACAGGGACACGGGTGAGCGGCACCTGCAAACTGCTCGCCTGGGATCAGCATTCAGGCCTACACTTTCACCGGATGGTAAGTGGCTTGTATATGGAACACGACATGAGCAGGAAACCGGATTGAGAATCCGCGACCTGGCAACCGGCGATGAGCGCTGGCTGGCCTACCCTGTTCAGCGAGACGACCAGGAGTCGCGTGCCACACGCGATGTACTTCCATCCATGAGCTTTACACCCGACAGCCGTGCAGTAATTACTACCTTCGGCGGCAGGATCTGGCGCGTACCGGTGGATCCGCACTCAGAAACCACGGAAATAGCCTTTGAGATAGACACGGAGATTGAATTGGGGCCAAGGCTGGAGTTCAAATACCCGATTGAGGACGAGCCGGAGTTTATTGCGCGGCAAATCCGGGATGGGGTACCGTCGCCCGACGGAACAAAGCTTGCATTCACGGTGCTGAACGACCTGTACGTGATGGATCTGCCGGATGGAACTCCCCGTAAGCTTACCGAGCTGGATAAAGTTGAAGCTTTCCCGGCGTGGTCGCCAGACGGTCGCTGGATCGCTTTTGCTACCTGGGACCCGGAAGAGGGTGGTCATATCTATCGCAAGCGTGCTGATGGCCGCCGGAGTGCTCAGCGCCTCACCCGCGAATCGGGAATCTATCAGCAAATTGCATGGTCAAAAACACAGGATCGCATTGTTGCCCTTCGCGGCGACAGCCGTAACTACTACGAAGCTCCAGGCCCATTCGTGCCTTTTGCCACTGCCGATATTGTATGGATACCCTCAGACGGAGGTGACCTGAATTTCACAGCTTCAAGCAATGGGAGGGGCAACCCTCATTTCGTGAAAAATGATGACCGGATTTACCTGAACCACGGCCTGCGCGGTCTTATTTCTATCCGGTACGACGGAACCGATGAGAGACAGCACCTATCGGTAACCGGCAGCTCGCCTCCGGGCCAGCAGCAGCCTACACGTGCATCCATCATTCTGAAAGCACCCCAGGGAGACCAGGCCATCGCTCAAGTCGGTAGCGATATTTATACTGTTACAATACCGAGAGCAGGGGATGCGCCCACAATCAGTGTAGCCAATCCCGATAATGCGGCGTTCCCTGCGGCCAAACTCACCGACATAGGCGGTCAGTTCCCTGCATGGGGCTGGGACGGACGAACCGTTCACTGGTCAATCGGAAACGGCCATTTCATCTACAACATGGATGATGCAGCTGAGCGAAAGCGAGAGCAGGAGCGCTACGACCGTGAAAAGCGTGAAGCCGAAGAGGAAGAGGAGGAAAACGGGGAAGAGAATGGTGCAGAGCCTGATGAAGAAGAAAATGACGAGCGTCCTAAAGATTATGAGCCGAGAGAGCTGACTGTAGAGCTGAACATCCGGCGCGACATACCACAGGGCGTGATTGCACTGCGCGGTGCCACCGTCATCACGATGAACGGCTATGAAATCATCGAAAACGGTGATATCGTTATCCGCAACAACAGGATTGAGGCGGTAGGTGAGCGAGGGTCTGTTGATATACCATCCGGTGCAGATGTACGTGATGTGTCAGGCAAAACCATTGTTCCCGGATTTGTGGATACACATGCACATGTGCGCCCGTTCCGCAACCTTCATCAGCCTCAGATCTGGTCGTTCCTTGCTAACCTGGCATACGGAGTAACCACTTTACGTGATCCACAGACGGGTACCACCGACTTGCTTACATACGCCGACCAGGTAAAGGCAGGACATATTTTAGGCCCAAGAATTTACCAGACCGGTCCCGGCGTGTTCTGGTCAGAGCAGATCCGAAACCTGGATCATGCCCGGGATATTCTGAAGCGCTACAGCAAGTACTTCGATACCAAGACTATCAAGATGTACGTGGCAGGAAACCGGGAACAGCGCCAGTGGATTCTCATGGCGGCCAAAGAGCAGGAACTGATGCCAACCACCGAGGGATCGCTTGATATGAAACTGAACCTGACTCAGCTCATAGATGGCTATCCGGGCCAGGAACATAACTATCCGATCTCGCCACTTTATAGCGATGTGGTGCAGGTTACTGCCGAATCGAAGATGGCCTATACGCCAACATTGCTGGTAACCTATGGTGGACCGTGGGCTGAGAACTACTTTTTCATGACCGAGGATGCGGCCAACGACCGCAAGCTGCGAACCTTCACTCCCCGCCGCGACCTTGACGGTAAAGCGCTAAGAAGGGGAGCCGGCTGGTTTCATGAAGATGAATACGTAATGGACAGACAATCACGAATCGTAAACCAGATTTACGAAGCCGGAGGCATAAACGGCGTGGGCAGTCATGGTCAGCTTCAGGGTTTAGGCTATCACTGGGAACTCTGGGCGATGGCATGGGATGATATGGATCCCCATAGAGCCCTAAGAATTGCCACTATACAGGGAGCGGAAGCGCTTGGCCTCGATGGCGACATCGGTACTATTGAAGAAGGCAAGCTGGCCGACCTGCTCATCCTCGACAGAAACCCGCTCGAGAATATCCGTCACACCAATACCATCCGTGAAGTGATGATAAACGGCCGCCTTTTCGACGGTGACAGCCTGAACCAGGTTTGGCCCGAGCGAAGGGCTATTGGCAGGCTTTGGTTCCAGGAAGAAGACCCGGTTGGGTTGCCTGGGATTGAAATCATGGATTAAAGACCTGGCAAGCAAAGAGTTCGGGAAAGGCTTTTCTCTACTGCATTTGTAAACAAAAAAGGCCGCAAAGGATGCACAAAGATTCACGAAGGAATCTGCACCCTTTGTGGCCTTTTTTGTATAGTGGTTTTGTGGCCTTTTTTGTATAGTGGTTAAGTCCCCCTTTGAAGGGGGCAGAGGCTCGTAAGAGCCGAGGGGGATGACCCTATGAGTATTGATTTGGCTTAAATTTGTAATTAATTGAGCTTTAAATTATTACCTATCATCCCCCATTACCCTCTTCGAAGAGGGAGACTCTTCACAAAAATTTAAAGTCGAACTCAGACTGAATTCAGGGCACAGCCGTCTGCAAACCTCCAAAAACCCTCCTTTTATATGTATATTATAATGTGATTCTGTACCATCAGAATCTTACATTTGATCGCTATTTAACAGACACACCGAATTAGAGAAATAATAATGGTTAACCAACTACTAAAAAAAATTGAGAGCAAAGAGTACAAAATCGGGATTGTAGGTCTTGGGTACGTGGGACTGCCGCTTATGTGGACCTTTCACGAAAAGCAGATGCCGGTTATTGGTTTCGATATCGACGACCATAAGGTAGACTGCATCGAGTCTGGCACTCCATACATCAAGCATCTTGGCAAAGAGATGATGGCGAAACTGGCCGCTTCGGATATTTGCGAAGCTACAACCGATTTCTCAAGGCTCAAAAAAGCCGATTCTATCCTGATGTGCGTACCCACGCCGCTTGATCATCACCGTGAGCCGGATATGCGGTTTGTGACCGACACCACCAAAACCGTATCCAAAAACTTGAGAAAGGGCCACCTTGTCATCCTTGAGTCAACTACTTATCCCGGCACAACCGAGGAGCTGATCATCCCGATACTTGAGGAAGGGTCGGGTTTAAAAGCTGGAGAAGATTTTTATGTAGCCTACAGCCCTGAGAGGGAAGATCCCGGAAATGAAAACTTTAACACCGCTGCAATTCCAAAAGTGGTGGGTGCACACGGCGAAGATGCACTTAAACTGGCATGTGCCATGTATGACACTGCTATAGTACAGACAGTACCGGTCAGTGATTGTAAAACTGCGGAAGCTGTAAAGCTGACGGAGAACATATTCAGGTCGGTAAATATTGCCATGGTGAACGAGCTCAAGGTGATTTACCACGCTATGCGGATCGACGTGCACGAGGTGCTTGATGCCGCCGGAACCAAGCCGTTCGGATTTATGAAGTTTACGCCTGGGCCAGGCCTTGGAGGTCACTGTATTCCAATTGATCCATTTTACCTCACATGGAAGGCGAGGGAAGTGGAGCGTCCTACACGTTTTATCGAGCTGGCCGGTGAAATCAATACCGAAATGCCGAGATACGTTGTACAGCGAACTCTTGAGGCGCTGAACCATCACAGAAAGGCTCTGAACGGCAGCAAGATTCTCTTGATCGGACTGGCGTATAAGCCCAATGTGGATGACGATCGCGAATCGCCAACCTACAAGCTGATGGAGCTGTTTGAAGAAATGGGAGCGGAGGTGAGCTACTACGATCCGTTTGTGCCAAAAATCAGGCCATCACGAGAGTATCCTCACTATGCAGGCAGAACCTCAGTTGAATGGGGCAGTGATACCATTAGCGCATTTGATGCCGTAGTGATATCCACAGACCACAGAGACGTGAACTACAAAGAACTTGGTGAATGGTCATCATGCATTGTAGACACAAGAAATGCCATGAATGGATACGCTACAAAGAAAGGGCAGTTGTTTAAAGCCTGACATATCATTACGTTTTTAACAGGCCGGATTTTAACTTACTAATCCGGCCTTTTTTATTTAAGGCAGTTTAGTCATTATTATTAATACATGGCCCGTTACAAGTTAACATTCGAGTATGATGGAACAGACTTTAGCGGCTGGCAAATTCAGCCTGATGACCGCACAGTGGAACAGGTGGTTGAAAATACTCTTTCTCAGCTTTTTAACACTCACATAGATATAGTGGGGCAAGGGAGAACGGATGCAGGGGTACATGCAAGGGAACAAACAGCCCATGCCGACTTACCGGATTCACTGCCACCGGAAAAGGTTTTACGTGCAATGGAAGGAATGCTTCCTGAAGATGTAAGCCTGCTCTCGTTAGAAAAGGCAGGTAACGATTTTCACGCAAGATTTGATGCAAGTTCAAGACAGTACTTGTATCGGATCATCCGTCGTAATTCTCCGCTGAACCGACATTATACATGGTATGTTTATAATAAACTCGATATAGAAATTTTACACGCATGTGCTATGGAAATTATCGGTACACATGATTTCGTTAATTTTTGTATACCACCCGGCCCGGAGAAGATGTCTACGATGTGTGACATTAATGAAAGCCAATGGCAGGAGACAGATAAAGAATTGCACTACATAATTACCGGCAACCGGTTCCTGCGCCATATGGTGCGAAGACTTGCTGGAACCATGATTCAGGTTGCGTCAGGTAAACAAAGTTTTGAAGGATTTCAGAAATTGTTAAAGGGAGAAGCTTCAGATTTAAAAACGTTCACGGCTCCATCTAAAGGACTGACACTAAAAAAAGTATTCTACCAACCTCTCTCGTCATAATAGGCTCAGAGAAGAAAATCGTTTTTATTTTTGAAGAATAAAGTTTACCGTAAAAGTTAAATAAAGCCTGCCTCACGTAGGTGATTTGGTAATAAAACCAATCGGTAGTGCAACAGAACTAAATTTCTACTACAGAGTATGACTCAGTTACAGCGGGATGTGCTCGTTTCCGGTAAAACATCATTCAAAATAGAAGTTCCTTACAAGCTGATTGAGAATGGCGAGAAAGGCAAAGAAAAACCACTGATCGTTTATTTGCATGGTTTTGGTGAAAACATCAAAACCTTTAGCGAAAAATGCGAACCATTTCTTGACCTTGAAGCTTATCATTTATTCATACAGGCCCCGTATCCGCTATATGATCGTTCTAGGGAGAAAAATGTATCCGATTGGGGAAGAGCGTGGTATCTGTACGACGGTAACCGCGGACAGTTCATTAAAAGTCTTGAATTGGCTTCTGAATTTATACAGGAAATCATCGATAAATTACTGAACGTTATCTCAGCCAACAGGCTTTGTGTTGTTGGTTATTCGATGGGCGGCTACCTGGCTGGGTTTTTCGCCCTCACTCGCTGGAAGCATGTGAATGATGTAGCAGTTGTGGGTGCAAGAATTAAAACGGAGGTCTTACAAAGTAATTGGGAAAATGTGAGGCATATCAACGTACTTGCGGTCCATGGAACAGACGACAAGAGTGTAAAGTATGAACCACAAAAAAAAGAAATTGAAAAGCTAAAGGAAAACGGTTTGCAGGCACAGTTCAAATTGATATCTGGAAATCATGATTTTTCAAGTATTTATATTCAAGAAGTTTTAAATTGGCTAAAAGAAAGCGGATATTAATTTTTGTATGGGTTTTCTTAAAAATTTTTATCAATTTAACACCATTCACAAAATGGACTAAGACTAATCTGATAAATTAGATTATGACCACATCTGCAGACCAGCAAAACGGTATGAAAATCCTGGTTATTGAAGACGACCCCACAGTAAGAACTCTGGTAAAGGCAGTTCTTGAACATAGGGGAAACACCGTATCAGTAGCTGAAACCGCTTCAGAAGGTGAAAGACTTGCCCTTGAAAATAACTTCAACATGATTATTCTTGACCTGAGGCTTCCCGACGGAAATGGATATGATGTGTGTGAAAAAATCAGGGAGGAGGGTGTAACCACACCGGTACTAGTACTCTCGGCAGAACACGAAACCGATGTAAAAATTAAAATTCTGAACGTTGGTGCAGACGACTATCTTACTAAGCCCTTCAATAGTGAAGAATTAATGGCCCGTCTCGATGCTATTGCAAGACGATCTGTTCCCAAAGGTGTTGATAAAGAGCTCGTTTGTGGTCAGCTCAAGGTAGATCTGATTACACGAAAAATGATCATTAAAGAAAATGAAGTGGATCTGACGAACAATGAGTTTAATCTGCTGGTCTATTTCATGCGCAATAAAGGCAAGGTCATATCACAGGAAGAACTTGCCAAGAATGTCTGGAACATCCATTTTGATACCCAAACGAATTATATAAACGTTTACATCAGTTATCTGCGCAAAAAAATGCGTGAGCATACCGATTACGATTTCATTGAAACAGTGAGGAAGAAGGGATTTGTATTTCAATGTGAGTAATATGGACAACATGCATTGCTTTCAAATATGAAAATAAAAAAGGCCCCGAATCGGGGCCTTTTTTATTTTTTGAATTTATACTCGACGGCAGCGGATATAAAACTAATCCATCGACATTGGGTTACTTTCAGCAATCTCTTTATACATTTGATATTCCTCGGGGGTAATGTCTGCAAAAAGGTAATTTAGCGGGTCTACGGATCGGCCATTAATTCTAACCTCGTAATGAAGGTGCGGTCCCTGAGTAACACCCGTATTGCCACTGTATGCCACGTGTTGACCTCTGGTTACCTTGGCACCGGGCCTGATCCCTTCTGTAAAACTGGATAAGTGAGCATATCTTGTTGTATAGCCGTTGCCATGATCAATTTCAAGCAGATTACCATAGGTTCCCCGCCGGCCTGCAAATTTTACAACTCCGTCTCCCGTTGCGAATATTTCGGTACCGATATCAGCCCTGAAATCTATACCGTGATGCATTCGTTGATAATTTAACACGGGATGCACCCTCATACCGTATCCGCTAAGGAGTATACCAGGAACTGGACGGATAGCAGGTAAGTGGCGCAATCGTTCCTTGTTGTCGTTATAATAGTTTTTAACTTCGTCAAACGATAACTGCTGAATACTAAGGCGTCTTTCGAGGTTATCAAGCCGAGATGCTGTCCACCGGAGCATTTCAGAAGCGTCTTCGCTGTAGAGGTCAAAGTCTGAATAAAGATCTGCACCACCAGTACCGGCCATTCGTTCTTCGTAAGAAATGGGTTCAAGCCCTAAAACCGAGCGATACATTTCGTTGTCCAATTCAGCAATATTATTTAGCTGAGATTCAAGACTGATGATTGAGGTTTTTGTGATTTCAAGCTGGTCGAGCAGTACTTGATTTTCCGCTTTTAGAGCAATTTCGGCGGGCGTTCCAATATTATGAGATAATATTGCTATTCCAATGCTCGCAAGAACGATTCCGTTTAAAAGCCAAAAGGAGATATTGTGGAGAACTTTTTTCTTGCGATCGTACACAACCGGAACGAATTCGCATCTCTCCTCATCGTAGATGTAGTGATTATTTTCAGCCATGAGTACAAATGGTAGAATTTGAGCCTGACAAAAAAAGATGTCCTGTCTGCTTATAAAGAGAGTCTAACAAGCAAAACGTTACTCAAAATCTCCTTCAAAATACTCAATTGCCCTTTTTGGCATCTCTGAACGCGATTTTTTTTCAGCAATATGCTTCTTTACCTTCTTTTGAAAGGCCTCAGCTGCATCGTAACCGTAGTGTTTTAGAAGGTAATTCATTGCAATTACTTCTGCTATAACGGTGATATTCTTACCGGGTGTGATGGGCAAATGAATAAGAGGTATTTTAGTGCCGAGTATTTCGACGGTGTCGTGATCAAGCCCTGTGCGATTAATTTTTTCGGTGTCCTCCCAGAGTGAGAGCTCCAATACAACTTCCAGTCGCTTCTGATAGCGAATTGATCGAATTCCGAACATTGACATAACATCAATTACGCCCAGGCCGCGTATCTCCATGAAATGCTTATTCATTTCGGAGGCAGATGTCAGCAGAACATTGTTTTTTTTCGTAATCATCACAACGTCATCCGATACCAACCGATGTCCCCGTTCAACAAGGTCGAGTGCCACTTCGCTTTTTCCCAGACCTGATTTACCGGCGATTAGGATTCCTATTCCATAGACGTCAACCATCGTTCCGTGGAGCATGGTTTGCAGAGCAAAATAATCCTCCAGAAAGTCACGAAGCAGATACATGAACCGCGTTGTTTCCATCGCAGTCATGAAGATTGGAACTTTGCGCTCATCCGCCATTTTCAAAAGCGCTTTCGGCAATTCATTATTATCTGTCAGGAAAATTACCGGAATATCAAACGAAACCAGGCGGTTGAATGAATCAGAGCGCTTCTTCTCTTCAAGATTACTGAGAAATTGACACTCCGTGTTGCCGATAATTTGGATACGCTGATACGTGAAGAGATCCACATATCCTGCAAGGGCAAGTCCGGGCCTATGCAGATCAGCTTCAGTCACATAATTGCTTTCTGCCTGTTCTTCACAGATGCATGCTTTTAATTCGACGTCTGTGAGATTATTCAGCCTGCTTACGAGGGCCGATACCTGGACCTTTTCTTTTATCGGTATCGCTTCCTGATCTTTGAAAAGCATGGTAAATGCGGTTAAGTCTTATAATGTAGAATATTTTGGCCCCCGGCATTTACCGGAGGCCACTGGCATTTAATGATGTTCGAAGTGTTTGGTCTTGTACTTGCGGAGTTGCCTTATGGCGTTATCCACTGCTTCACCGATGGCCTGTTCGTAGGTGGGAGCCTGCTCGGAGACGTTGATTAATGTTTTTGGTACTTTCACATTTAGTTCTGCAATTGCAGGATTTTCATCATCTTGACCGGGTCGGAGCACAATGTCGCATACCACGATTTTATCGAAAAATTGTTGCAGTTTTTCTACCGAACTCAGACTAAACTCCTTGAGATCGGGACTGCAGTCGAAATGTCTTGCTGTGAAAGTCGTTTTCATAGATACCTCCAATTAAGATTTATTTTTCTGCCCTTGGATGGGCTTTACTGTAAACTTGTTTTAAACGGTCGACGCTCGTATGAGTATAGATCTGGGTTGCCGAGAGATTAGCGTGCCCCAGAAACTCTTTGATGATGCGTATATCTGCACCTGCATCCAGCATGTGAGTAGCAAAGCTGTGTCGCAACACATGCGGACTCTTCTGAGTGATTTCACTTGTTTTTATCAAATAACTCCGTACAATTTTTTGTACCCTTCGCGGATACATTCGCTTGCCGCCCGGGGTGATAAATAGCGCTCTTCGTGCATCGTCGTCGGTATTGGAAGTAAAGAGTTCCTGACGACTCATCAAATGTTTTTTACAAGCTTTTATGGCTTCATTTCCAAGCGGAATAATCCGCTGCTTGTTTCCCTTGCCAAGTACAAGTAATTGTTTGGATTCAAGATTCAGATCGTTCACATTCAGGTTTGTTAACTCGCTGAGGCGAATGCCTGTAGAGTAAAATATCTCGAGAATAGTTCGATCCTGAATTACGTTTGGTTCATCACCGTCAGCCAACTCCATCATACGCTGAACCTCTTCGGGCTGAATGGTTTTAGGCAGTCGTTTTTCTGCTTTGGGTACCAGTAGCAAGTGAGCGGGATTCTTTTCCACAGCTCCACGGGTAAAAGCGTATTTAAAAAAAGATCGAATAGCTGCTACCTTTCGGGCAATTGTATTTCTTGCCAGGCCATTATCACTTAAGTTTCCGAGCCAAAGCCTGATCATAAGCCGATCGATGGATTCAGGCTTCACATCTTCTTTTTTACAGGATAATTGAGAGGCACAAAAATCGGTAAACTGACTTAGATCGGTTTCGTAAGAGATGATTGTATGTGGAGAAGCGTTTTTTTCAATTTTTAGATAGCGAAGATATTTTTTAATCCACATTTCCATATCCCAATATAGCTTTTTTACCGCCCCAAAATAAACATGCCATTTATTATCGGTTTCTGCTAACAGGAAAAAAATTATTTGAATGCGTATTTGCTAAACGCTTCGGCCTTTCCAGTTGGTTTTTCTTCCTGTAGCATAATCATACACTTTCACTATTCCCAGCCATTGAAACCAAAGCACACCTAAAGGATGTGTAAACGAAAATATTGGGTCCCACCGAAACCAAAATGATAGTACCAGCCTTTGCATCAAAATAAGGGTAATGCTGGCCAGAGAGAGATAGAAAATAAAAGGTGCAAATATGCTGAGGCTCAAGAATAGACTAAACAGCGGCAAAATAAAGACGACTATATGTACGATGGCAGCGAGAAGAAATATCGAAATGGAATTATTAAATCCGGCCAAAAAGTTTTTTCGAAGTCCCTGAAACATCTCTTTATTTGATGTATACATTCTGCAAGATACCGAACCTACACCATGAAACATTCTCAGCCTCATTCCATTGCTTTTAACGTTCTTTGCAAGCTGAACATCTTCTACAACTTCTGACTTTACTGATAAATGACCGCCTATAGACCGGTATGCTTCTTTTCTGAATGCAACACACTGTCCGTTGGCAGCTGCAAATGATCCACTCAATTTTTTGTAAAGAAACGATGGCATCCAACGTGGTTTTCTATACACGTAAATAGCCGGCAAAATGGATACGAGCGCATAATAGATAAGTGGAATAACGGTTTTTTCCCAAAACGTACCAAGAATCTGTTGTGGCCAAACAGTAATCATGTCTGCACCATACTTTTCGAAAGCATTTGATATTCCTTTCAGAGTGTCGGGTTGTACTGCCGTATCGGCATCAAGAAACAGCAGAATATTGCCATCGGCGGCCATCCCAAGCTGTTCACATGCCCAGGGCTTTCCCAACCAATCGTCGGGCTTGGTTTTACCCTGCAGAACGGTGATTAATGCGGGGTGCTGCTTATGAAACGATTTCAAAATATTTGGGGTATTATCATCCGATTGGTCATCCAGCACATAAACATTGTAGTTTGTGCAGGATTGATTTACCAGGCTGCTCAATAGCCTTGCAAGATTCTTTTCTTCGTTGCGGGCGGGTATGCAAACAGATATCTTCAACTCTTCATGTAATGCAGAACGTTGCATCGGCAGGGCTTCAAGATCAAACCTGTTACGAATAATAATTATTGACGTGAATAATAAATATCCCAGTGAAAAGCATAGGCACCAAAATAGAATTGTAATAGCCATTGGCCGTTTTTAAAGTTGCAGATCGTTTTTTCCAAATACAGTGAACAGCATAGAAAATAAAACGTTCATCAGGCCTAAGCAGACTGATTTAGAGATTAAAAATGAAGATTATTTCAGACTATTTCCGGGATATTAAACACTCAAAAGAAAATCCCGGCAGTTATGAATGGTGGTATTTTGATGCCCTCTCTAATGATGGGTACGGAATTGTTGTGATTTTTTATGAAGGTAATCCTTTTTCAAGAAGATATATAGAGGCTCTAAACAGAGACTCGGAAGCTAAAGCATCTGCTTACCCTGCAATCAGCATATCGGTTTATAAAGATCAAAAACCGATTTATTACAGCTTTACAGAAACCAGTCCTGACCTTGCCATTTTCTCAGCTGATGAGCCCAAAGGCAATGTAAAAAAAATACATTTCAGCTCAGAGTTTTCTGAAAAGGAGATCATTTACACTCTCAAGCTGGATCAGGATTTACCGAATGGCGACAGCATTTCCGGTGACCTGGTATTCTCATCTAAACAGTTTTCAGGCTTTGAAACGGGTGATAGTAAGGTGCCAAATCATTCTGACGGCGGTCACTTGTGGAATCTCGTTCAGCCCATCGCTAATGTTGTGGGAAAGATTAAAATTGAAGGATTTGAAAAGCATCAAATTAACTTTCAAGGCGTTGGATATCACGATCACAATGTTGGCTCTGAGCCTATGAAAGAGAGTTTTAGAGAGTGGTACTGGGGAAGGTATCATTTTGATACTCATACGCTGGTGTACTATTTAATGGATCAAGACGGGAAGCAAGATTATAAAGCCTGGCTGATTAATACTGATGGAAACCTTAAAGAGGCTGTTGATATTGATCTAAAAGAAAGGGCGGTTAATGTATTCGGGCTCAGTTCATCACGAATAATTGAAGTTGAGTTTCCTGAATTTCAGATTACAATTCAAAAAGATTGCGTGCTAGATAGCGGGCCTTTCTACCAACGATTTCGCGGGAGTGCAGTTATGCATTCAAAGAAGAATGATATTCGCGCAGCAAGGGGTATTTCAGAGTTTATTTATCCATCCCGCATTTATAATAAATTATTCTGGCCGCTTGTTGACATGAGAATTAACTATCCAGGCAAGGCGCATTGGGTGCAGAAAAGCCAAAGGCTTTATCGCTGGACCTGGTAAAACACAAAACTTAAGGCAGGTTCGAAATAAGAACTAAGGCCTTAAAAGTTCTCCTGTCGCCCTGAAAAGAGTACCGAAGTAGCTGTTAAACAGTTTGATATCGAACTTACTCAACAGAACAAGTTCGACAGTAGCTCGAAAATCACAAACCGCTAAGGGCTATAGGACTCATGTACTCAAAAAAATTTCAAAGATGGGATCAGAATATCTGTAATCAGAAGAAATACACTCATTCAGTGGTTACGAAATCTTTCCCGGAAAAAACGACCACAAAAAAAGGCAGCCATTTTCATGGCTGCCTTATTATTTCTTCCCAAAAAGAAAAGGGATATTCAGCGATTAGTCGAGGAAGCTTGGCGGTACGAGTACAGCATCGATAATGTGCACTACACCGTTTGTTCCCTCGAGGTCTACGGTAACAACGTTGGAGTTGTTAATTTGTACAGCTCCTCCGTCAATTGAGACCGATATTTCTTCACCTTGCAGGGTTTCGGCTGTTTGACCGTCTGAAAGATCAGAAGAGAGAACCACACTGGTAAGTACATGGTACGTGAGGATCTCTGTTATCTGCTCGCTAGTTAAATTCGGAAATGCTTCAAAGGCCGCATCGAAAGCTGCATTCGTTGGAGCAAAAACCGTGAAGGTTCCTTCACCGCTTAACGTTGCTAAAATATCAGCTCTTTCTGCAACTGCTGACAAGAGGGTAGTAAGGTCGTAATTTTTGGCTACGATACCTGTTACCGGTGTAAACGCATTTGGCAGCAACACTTCGTCGATGGCATGAATTACACCGTTTGTAGATGTAACATCAGCTGTTACAACATTAGATGATCCATTTACGACAACACCCTCATCATCTGCCGTGATGTAAAGTGCCTCTTCTGAGCCTGATTCTACAGTTTGCTCATCTTCCAGGTCACCGGCAAATACTTGTGCACCAATTATGGTGTGGTACAGCAGAATGTTTGCAATTTGCTCTTCAGTAAGTGTGGCGGGATCAACACTTTCAAAAAGTGTATCGAAGGCGCTGTTTGTTGGCGCAAATACGGTAATATCAGATGTAGCTACAGCTTCTACTAAATCTGGATATTCGCTAAGGAGGCCTACGAGCGTTGTAAAGTTATAGTTCTTTGAAGCAACTTGTACAGTGTTAAGGAACGCGTTTGGCAGCAGAACATCTTCAACAACATGGATTACACCATTCGAAGCTTCGAGGTCAGCGTTAATAACCTGGGTTGAACCATTGACAAATACTCCTTCCTCACCTGCAGTGATAAATAGTTCTTCCTCATTGGCAGACTGTACTGTTTGTTGCGGTGCGAGGTCTCCAGAAAAAATAGCTCCACCGACAATTACATGATAAGTAAGTATGAAAGCGAGTTGTTCTTCAGAGAGAGTCTCAGGATCTACTACTGAAAAAAGTGCATCGAATGCAGCATCGTTGGGTGCAAATGCCGTATATGGGCCTAAGAACTGTAGGGTAGTTGTTAAACCGCCCTGCTCAACAAGACTAAGCAGTGTATTGAAGTCACCTGCCTCCTGAGCTAGCTCTACCAGGCTTGGGCCTTCTACTGCAACTCTAAGCTCGGTTGGAAGTATTACCTCATCGATAGCGTGTATGATACCATTCGTGGCGTTGATGTTAGCTTCAATTACATTTGCTCTGCCGTTGATTAAAACACCGGCTGCGCTCGCCTGAATAATGGTAAGCTCTTCATTTACCATTTCAACATCCTGTTGTGCTTCAAGGGCTGAAGATGGAATTGTGCCTTCAGTTACATGGTAAGTGAGAGCATTTACAAGCTGCTCTGGCGTTAGCGTAATGCCGTTCTCATCCAGGATATCGAAGAGTGCGTCGAATGCACTATTTGTTGGTGCAAAAACTGTGAGTTCTTCGTTGGATAGGATATCAACCAGTCCTGCGTCGCCTACAAGATCAACAAGAGTTGAAAACCTTGGATCTTCGCTTGCTACTTCTACAATATTGAGTTCTCCATTATCATCACCGTTATCTATGTCAACAATGGTGTCGTCGTCACTGCACGCCGTTAGAATGGATAGCGAGACGATAGGTGCGATGGCGAAAATCAATAATCTGCGGATAGATAGTGATTTCATTATAATTAGGGGTTTGTTTGGGATTAAGGATTCTGACGAATTTGTTGATTGTCAGTCAATTACGCACCTAACATGATTTGAAATGAAAATCGTTTACACTTTTAAACTTTTTTTCAAAAAAGTGAGATCGCCCTTTAAGGTTTCTGTAAAGCGATTTTTAACCGGCCGCCCTGTTAATCCGGTCTCTCAAAGCCGATAGTACCGGAGAAATTTTGTTTGCTGGGAGAGATTCCACCGCAATAAAGGAATATGCGAGATGATCGGCTGTCCTGAATTGATCGTATAGTTCTCTGGCCATTTTTTCGAAGTTGCCGCGATAGCCGATCACATTGGTTTGTTTGAATTCTTTACTGTCTGAGTGAATCAGATAGTACGTGCTGTTATTTACAGAATCAGGTATCGTGCTGATCCAAATCACTCTTGCTTTAGGTTTGTAGTGGGAGTACTTAACGCCGGGGCTTGATGGTTTTTCTTCGTATTCGCCAACGCGCTCTTGAACATTCGTTTCCAGAATTTTCTCAATCATTTCTTTACTTATGGCTCCGGGCCGCAGAATTTTTGGTGTTTTGCTTGTGATGTCTAACACGGTGGATTCAAGGCCAATTTTACAATCACCGCCATCCAGTATGGCAAGTTGATTGCCGAAATCTTCTGTAATATGGCTTACTCTGGTAGGACTTGGCCGTCCCGAGCGATTAGCACTTGGGGCTGTAAGAGGTCCCGTTAAGCGTATGAGATGCAGCGCCATTTGATGGTCAGGCATTCTTACGGCTACTGTGCCAAGACCGCCGGTTACAACATCCGGTACTCTCGCATCCTTAGCCATAACAAGTGTAATTGGACCGGGCCAAAAAGCGTCGGCAAGTTTTCTTGCTGCAGGTGGAACTGTTTTTGCAATACTGTCAAGCTGATCGAGGTCACTAATGTGGACAATTAATGGATTGTCGGCCGGGCGTTTTTTCAGCTGAAAAGTTTTTTTCACGGCCTCCGCATTCATGGCATCAGCTGCAAGGCCGTAAACCGTTTCGGTGGGTATAGCAACCACATCCCCTTTCTGTATCATTTTAGAAGCTTTGAGAACGTCAACAATCATGCTGAAGCCGGTTCGGTTACCGCATTAAATGGTGTGAGCTCTTTCAGATACTTGATGGCGCCTTCAAGACTGTCAATGTTATGAATCACAAGAGTAACGGCGTCATTTTTCTGAACGAGCTGAAATGTATGCTCATTATTTTTTTGCACTTCATTAAGCAGGGTTTGAAAAAAGCCGCTTCCATAAAATTGCTCACCGGTTTTGCTTTCATTCTTTGCAGCTGCCAGCCACATGCGCCCTGAACGGATCGTTACTTTCTTCATCAAAAGCTTTGAAGCATACAGTTTGATCAGTGAGGCGTTAGTAAGATTCTGGCCGGCTTTGGTAAGAGGCCCAAACCGGTCAATGAGCTCTTCCTTCCACTCTGTAATCTGTTCAGCTGATGATGCATCAGAAAGTTTCCGATATAGATTGAGTCGCTCAACACTGTCCTGAACATAATCATTGTCGAGATAGGCTGACTGATCGAACTCTACGGTAGTTTCGGGATAATGAACTTTCTTCGCTTCACTGCCGAAAACGGATTTGTAATCGGTCTCCTTAAGTTCCCTTACGGCATCGTCTAATATTTTCGTGTAAAGTTCAAAACCGATGTCGGTAATAAAACCGCTCTGTTCAGCCCCAAGTATATCACCGGCACCCCTGATATCAAGGTCACGCATTGCAATATTAAATCCTGAGCCGAGGTCGGAAAACTCCTCGAGAGCCGTTAAACGTTTTCTTGCCTCGGGTGTAAGGCTCCCAACTGGTGGTGTAATCAGGTAACAGAAAGCCTTACGATTCGAGCGTCCTACGCGGCCACGAAGCTGGTGAAGTTCCGATAGCCCGAACCGGTTCGCATTGTTAATGATAATTGTATTGGCGTTTGCTATATCTATACCGTTTTCAACAATATTTGTGGATACCAATACATCAAACTTATTTCGATAGAAATCGCGGATAATTTTTTCAAGTCTTGATGGTGTCATCTGCCCGTGCGCAAACTGCACCCGCACATCAGGGATCAGCTCATTAATCATGTCAGCTATCTCCTCAATATTTTTTACCCGGTTATGTATAAAAAATACTTGCCCACCTCGTGAAACCTCTTCAATGATTGCGTCTCTGATTAATGATTCGCTAAAACTGTGGATTTCGGTATATACGGGCTGTCGGTTAAGCGGAGGTGTGTTGATGATGCTCAAATCTCTTGCGCCCATCAAAGAAAACTGCAGTGTTCTGGGAATTGGCGTGGCTGTGAGGGTCATCACGTCAATGGATGCGCGGAAGGCCTTTAACTTTTCTTTGACGGAAACACCAAAACGCTGCTCCTCATCAATAATTAACAGCCCGAGGTCTTTAAACTTCACATCTTTTGATACAATTCTGTGAGTTCCAATCAGAATATCGACCTGGCCCGCTTCAGTTTTTTTTACGATCTCTTTCTGTTCTGCAGCTGTGCGAAATCTGGAGATGGCTTCAACATGAACCGGAAAATCCTTCATTCGTTCACAAAATGTCTTGTAATGCTGATCAGCTAAAATTGTTGTTGGCACCAGAATAGCGACTTGCTTCTGGTTCATAACAGCTTTGAAGGCTGCTCTGACGGCCACTTCAGTTTTTCCGAAACCAACATCTCCACAGATGAGCCTATCCATGGGCTGCGACGATTCCATATCGCGCTTCACAGATTCTATAGCATCCATCTGATCAGGTGTTTCCTCATATTCGAACCGCGCCTCCATTTCGGTTTGCCAGGGGTTATCGGGATCAAAACTGAATGCTGTCTGAGCCTTCCGTTTCGCATACAGTTCAATCAGATCCCGGGCAATGTCTTTGACTTTCTTTCTGGTAGCTGCTTTTTTTCTGGCCCACTCACCGGATCCGAGCTTTGTAATACGGGGCTCTTTTCCTTCCTTGCCCGAATACTTCTGCACTTTGTAAAGGCTCGACACATTCACGTAAAGAATGGAGTCGTCTTGGTATCGAAGAACAGCCGCTTCCTGGGTCGTATTGCGAACGTTGATCTTTTTAAACCCTGCAAACTTTCCGATTCCGTAGTCTACATGAACCACATAATCTCCGATATTCAGATCCTTTAGCTCCTTAAACGATATGCCGCCGCGTACACGCTTCCGCTTTATCCTGGGTCGGTGATAACGGTTAAATATCTGGTGATCGGTGAGCAGGGCGAGCTTCTCGGTTTTGAGGACAAAGCCCTCGTGCAGTGTCATATTCTCAATACGGTAGCTGAAACCTGGACCCGGCTCGCCAAGCAGCTCCTCAAAACGCATCTTTTGGGTTTCATGATCAGTGAGAATAATCACTTGCCCGCCATCTGTGCTAAACTCTTTGATATAATCTTTCAGCAGTTTGAAACTGCCGTTAAATGACGGATGCGGTGCCGATTCAAGGGTAATTGTTCGATCGGCCTCGATACTTCGGCTGAACTTGCCTGTGAAAAACATAGGCCTGTTTAACAGGCCAGCGTCCCAGCTTTTCTCTGTGAGATAGTTTTGCTCGGGTATGGGCAGTTCGTTATTCCCAATGTTGTTGTAAATGGTTTTGGCTTGTTCAAAAAATGATTTGATATCGTCACGAATCAGCTCAGGCTCTTCTACAAACAGGGGGCATCCTTCTGGCAGGTAAGAAAAAAGGCTTTCTTTTTCTCCATTACCCGTAGTGGCAGCATTTGGCACAAGACGGGTTTCGTTGATAAAAGCAACCGAGCGTTGTGAATCGGGATCAAACTCTCTGATTGATTCTATCTCATCGCCGAAAAATTCAAGACGAACGGGATATTCACCCGAGAATGGAAACACATCAAAAATTCCGCCCCTAACTGCAAACTCGCCCGGCGCGTCCACGAATCGGGTTGCCGTATACCCCTGATCGGCCAGCTTTTCGGTGAGTTCGGCAGGAGCGATGGTGTCGCCTTGCTTCAAGAGAATGGAAGCCTTATGGAATATACCTGCCGGTACCAGCTTCTCAATTATTGAATCGGCTGAGGCAACGATGACCGAAACTTCATTTCTGCTCACCTGCTCGAGTACTTCCGACCGCTGTACCATTAAAGAGAGATCAAGTACTTTTTCTGTATCGTACGGTTTTCTTCTCAGTGGCGGAAAAACAGAAACGCCCTGTACGCCGAGATGTTCAAGATCGGATGCAACGGCTGTAGAGCGTTCAAGATCGCGAGTTATATAGAGTAGTGGCTTAAGGTCATCGCGCAGGAGTAGTGATGCTGTAAAGATTACGGAGGTTGAGCCTGAAAATCCCTCAAGCTTTACCTTTTCCTTTTTTTCAACTATCGAGGCTAATACTGACGCCTTCAGTAAATTTTCGATGGGTGAGCGAAGCTGCTCTGTCATGATTTAAGCTGTGCCTAAAGTGATGGTGATAAAGTCTGAGTTCTGGATCAGGGATGAAACAACGGTGAGCGAGTCAAAAAACGTTCGTTCAGAAATCCGAGCAGCAGAAATCCAAGGCCCGACAGCAGGTATAAGGGGTAGCGGTCTTCGTAATCCACGTAGATAATCTCTTCTATTTCGGTTGTTTCAAGTCGGTCAATCTCATTGTACACCTCGATAAACTCCTCGAGATCGGTGGCGCGCCAGTATTTGCCGCCTGTGATGGATGCAATGTGCTCCAGCATTTCTTCATCAATATTAACGGGTACATTTTGGTATCGTCGTCCAAAAATCGGGTCATCAATAGGATAGGGGGCCGTTCCCCTGGTTCCAATACCGATTGCGTAAATTCGTATCCCAAAAGTGGCAGCCATCTCACCGGCCGTAACGGGATCAATTTCACCGGCATTGTTCATCCCGTCGGTCAAAAGGATTATCACCTTGCTTTCAGCTTCGGAATCCCTGAGCCTGTTTATTGCTGTGGCGATTCCCATACCAATAGCGGTTCCGTCTCGCACCATGCCAAGATCAACCGTTTCGAGCATGTTCTTCAACAGGGTGTAATCGAGTGTGGGTGGTACCACCGTAAAACTTTCACGAGCAAATACATTGATGCCGATTCTGTCTGATTCCCGCTTTTCAATGAAATCGGCCGCCACTTCCTTGGCCGCGATCAGTCGATTGGGTTTGATGTCTTCAGCCAGCATCGATGAGGAAATGTCGATACTAATCACCATGTCAATTCCATCGGCAAACCGTTCTACAGTTGTGTTTTGGAGCTGAGGTCTGGCCAAAGCCACTACAATGAGTGCATAAGCGGCCGTGTACAGCAGGGGTGTAAACCACACCAGCCAAGCCCGGTAGTTGCCCGAAATTCCCTGCAATCGGTTTAATGACGAAAATGTGAGGGAAGCACTTTTTCCGGAGAAATGCTTCCACAGCAGATAAACCGCAAAAATCGGTATCAATATAAGCAGCCAGAAATATTCAGGATTAGCCCAGCTCATCTGTTTATCTCTTCCGTAGTTTCTTGTTTCAAATCTTCTGATTCAGCAATAGCCTGTTCATAACGAAACTTAAGGTGATCAATTTTCTCACGGTCGTTGATCTCAGCGGTTTTTACAAATTCAGCAGCTTTTTTCATCACACCTACGGCCAGGTCTGTATTGGGCCTGAAGTTGGCAAATTTCACCATATCGGCTTCGTTCAGCACCGATCGGGTGATCTTTATAATTTCGGAAGGGGCGAGTTCTTGCTGAAGAGATGATGCGATTTCTCTTGTTGTCATTTCAAGGGCGGGAAACTCGTATACACGCTTAATGTAGCGGCGGATGGCATCTCCAAGAATGATATAAAAATTCTCAAATTCAGGTATGTTTTTCAGCTCATGCGCTTCAGGGAGAGCGTTCAGCTCGTTTTTCAGCGACTTCAGGGGATCAATAAATGGCTCCGGCTGTTTGACCACAACCGGTTCGGGATCAGGCTCCCTTGAAACGAACCATCGGTAGAGCAGGTAGCTTAGAATTGCAAGCAGAATAAATGCGGCGATATAAGGCCAAACGGCTCTGGCAAAATCAAAAATCGGTTTTAACGGCCTGAACTCCTCGTCGTCGCTTGCCAGCACGGTTTTAAAGTATAGCGGGACCCTCGCTGTTGATAGTGTTGTGTCGCCTTCGCTTCGGTGCAGTGTAATTTCTTTGCTCGGTATGGTGATATCATCTGTTGCAAAAAACTGAAATCGGTACACAAGGCTGTCGCGACCCGCCGTAGTCTGAAATCTTTGTCTCGACAATAGATCAAGGCTTTCATCAAAATCGTCCGCATCGGGGTAGGTTATCGAGTTGTACATTCCCTGAACCACGAATGTGAGCTCGAAAATATCTCCCACACTGAGTGAGTCGGTTTCGACAAATGTTGCAACCTGTTGAGAGTATGCCGATGGCGATGCAGCCAGAAGAATGATAAAAGCGAGAGTGAAAGCTCGTTTCACTGAGGTAAAAACGATTGAATTTAAAATTTAATGCTTTTGCAATAAGCTCGATAAGATAACAAAAAGAACAACGAAAACTGTTTACGTTTAACTGGAAATGATCTCTGCGTATTACAAATTACTTTGTTCAATTAAAATCTGATAGGTGGTTGTGCCTCTGCGGGTTTTGCTAAAAAAACTTCCGTTTTGAGGCTATGCTTTCTACGCTAAAGCCGCGTTTTGAAAGTTTTTTGACTCTTATTTACAGCAATTTTTTCACAGCTAAGTGATTTCCAGGGAAGATAGAAACATGCAAGAACTTCAGTTAAAATCGATGTGGGAAAATTTTTAGGAACAGGCACCCTGCGAAGTGATGGAACTATACTACTGCTACATCGATTCTTAACCAATACGCTGGATAAGTTCAGAGGTTTGATATCTGCATTTATTCCGTTAATTTATTGAACTGCTTTAGGAAAACGACTAACTGTAATTATCCGGATCATGAGAAAGATTTTTCTCGCCGTACTTTTTGTTCTACCCGTAACCATTGTTGCAGCGCTATATACCAATGAACCTGTAGAAACCAATGAGGACGCTGAATTTATCACAGTCCAAAATTTGGTGGAGATCCCTCCTGTACCACCCAAAGACATTTTTGGTTTTGTACTCGAAGGCGTTGATATCTTTGAAGACCGAATTAAAAGAAACGAAAGCCTTTACATTATTCTGCGAAGGTATGGAGTAAGCCCCCAGCAAATACATTTAATACAGCAAGCAGCCAGGGGTGAAGTGAACCTGAACCGGCTAATACCCGGACAAAAATACAGGGTGTATACCAGTGATGAGGAGGCGTTTGCATTTGTATGGCAAAGCAGCACCACTCAATATGTATCGATTCTGTGGGACGATGATATAAGGTTTGAACGAGGAGCGATCCCCATTGAGCGCAGGCAAGTCAGAACGGCCGGAACTATATCAAATTCACTCTACGAGGCAGTGAGAGCTGAAGGAGCTTCTAGTCTGCTCGGTTCTGAACTGGCGGAAATTTTTGGATGGGAAGTAAACTTTTTTGCCCTTCACAGAGGTGACCATTTCAAAGCGATTTACGAGAGCCTGTACGCCAACGGTGAATTTATCGGGATTGGAGATATTATCGCGGCTGAATTTCAGCACCGCGGAAGATACCACCGTGCTTATTTCTACGATAACGGTATCAGACGTGGTTACTTTGATGGCCAGGGAAATAGTTTACAAAAAGAGCTGTTAAAAGCTCCCTTCAGGTATAGCCAAAGAGTAAGCTCTGGTTTTTCCAGAAACAGATTTCATCCTATCCTGCAGCAAAACAGGCCGCATTATGGCACTGACTACGCTGCTCCTGTAGGTACACCTGTGATATCGGTTGGAGATGGTATTGTAATTGAGGCCCAGAGAAGAGGCGGCAATGGCAATATTGTACAGATCAGGCACAACAGCACCTATAAAACGGCCTATCTGCATCTGAACGGTTTTGCACCGGGAATTCGCGCCGGTGTTGAAGTTACACAGGGACAGGTAATTGGATATGTTGGGCAAACAGGCCTCGCAACAGGCCCGCACCTCTGTTATCGGCTCTATGTAAATGGCAGGCCTGTGAATTCGCGAACCGTGGATCTGCCGGCTTCTGATGCTCTTGAAGAAGAATTCCTAGACGAATATTTAGAGTACATCAAAACACTGGATGCCGAGCTCGACAATTTCGAGCTAATGCAGAATCTGGCTTCAAACTAAGGTATGCTGCAGCCGACTTTTTCCAGTCTGCTTTACAAACGTCCTATCCTTCTCTGGAAAAAACTAACCAAAGGCTGGATGTAGGATTCATTGGTGTACACGTCAATCGCATCCATTTTATTCTTGATGAAGTACTCATTGAGGTGTTTCTTATCGGCTAGGTACTTTTTTTTGTAATCCAGTCGAACTCTTCTGCTCGAAGTGTCAATCCATTTCTGCTCTTTGGTTTCGGCATCAGTTAATGGAATTATTCCGAGATCCGGCAAATCCTCCTCAAGCCTATCATGAATCACCAGGTTCACGAGATCATGTTTTCGGGATGTGATTTTGTGCTGTTTTTCAAATTCACGGTCTTCAAAATCTGAAGCCAGAACGATGATGGATCTGCGCGTAAGCAAATTATTAACGTACGATAGTGCATCCCTGATAGATGTATTGGTTCCGCCGGGTTCGGTTGTGTAAAGTTCACGAATAAGCCGAAGCACGTGGGTTCGCCCTTTTTTTGGAGGTACCACCTTCTCGATCTTGTCACTGAAAAGGACCAGTCCCACCTTGTCATTGTTTTTTATTGCGCTGAACGCGAGCACCGCGCAGATTTCAATGGCAAGTTCCATTTTGGTTTGCGAAAGGCTTCCAAAAAATCCGCTGGGTGATATATCCACGCAAAGCATCAGTGTTTGTTCTCGTTCTTCTTCAAAAATCTTGATGTAGGGTTCGCCATTTCTGGCAGTAACATTCCAATCTATTTGTCGGATATCGTCTCCAAACGTATAAGCGCGTACCTCAGAAAATTCCATGCCCTGGCCTTTAAAAGCGGACTGGTACTCTCCGCCGAAAATATTGTTTACGAGTCCTTTGGTTCGTATTTCAAGCGTTCTGATTTTTTTTAAAACTTCTTTGGAAATCATTGCAAGTGGGTCTGGAAGCGGGTTTGGGTGGATATCTTATGAAAGGCTGAATTTAACAGATTATTGTTTAAAACCATGACCCGACGACAGTAATCGTGATACGATTAAATGTGTAAAGAAAATTTCACCATGTGGGGTTCCGTACAGGCAAAGGTAACAACAGCATAACACTTAGGTAATGATTTAATAAGTTGGCCTGTCTATATATACAAGCAAACTTTACTAAACCGATCTTTTACCCAAAGGCAATCTCAATTGTTAGTCAAAACCTTCATTCAGAGGCGTCGGGACTGAGGTTTCAACCTTCCACAGTCCTGCCTTTAAAAAATCCCCGGTCCTGCAAAGCCCACGATAAATATGAATACCACAGAATATGTTAATTGGAGACGATTTTAATCAAAAATGCAGGCTACTGCTCACAAGACTGGCTACACTTTCGGATAATTCGCCTGATAATTTGGTTAACGTAGAAAAACTAAATATGCCATTCGGGTACGATAGAAACGAAGTAAAAAGCTATCTCGAATATTTAAAAGAGAGGGGATTCATCAATCTTCGTTCTATTGGAGGGCCGCTTTTATACGGTCATGTTTCGGTTACCAAAAAAGGGCTTTCCAAAGCCAAAGAATTGAGTATGAGAAAAAAATAAATGCCAACTCTTCTGGAGTTTTATCCAATCTTTAATTGAAACTTTGCTACCTTTGTTTCGCAAATTTTCAGTTAATAAAATTACGATAAAATGATTATTGGAGTTCCAAAAGAGATAAAAACGCATGAGAATCGAGTGTCACTTCAGCCCGCTGGTGTACTTCTGCTTAAGAGGAATGGACATGAAGTGTTTATTGAGAAAGGTGCAGGGGTTGGAAGCGGCTTTACAGATGAGATGTATGTAGAGCGGGGTGCCAAAATTGTGGATAATGTTGAGGAAGTATGGCAAAAAGCCGATATGATCATGAAGGTAAAAGAGCCGATCCAGGTTGAATACTCCCGGATGAGAGCTGGTCAGATCATCTTCACCTATTTCCACTTTGCCGCAGATCGTGCACTAACCGAAGCCGTCGCAGAATCGAAGTGCATAGCAATTGCGTACGAAACTGTGGAGAAGAAAGACGGATCTTTGCCTCTGCTCATTCCAATGAGTGAGGTTGCCGGACGGATGGCTGCACAAGAAGGTGCAAAATACCTCGAAAAACCCACCGGAGGCAGAGGTGTTTTGATGGGAGGCATCCCAGGGGTTCCGCCTGCCAACGTACTTGTGCTTGGCGGCGGTATTGTGGGAGTCAATGCTGCCAAGATTGCTGCGGGCATGGGTGCCAACACTACCATACTTGATATTAACATGCCTAAACTTCGGTACCTCGATGACATTATGCCGAAAAACGTACGTACTCTTTACTCAACTGAGGCTGCGATTCGTAATCGGCTGCCAAAAACCGACTTAATAATTGGTGCAGTTCTCATTCCCGGTGCTAAAGCTCCAAACCTAATTCGCCGCGACATGCTTAAGGAAATGAGGCCAGGAACGGTATTGGTGGACGTTGCGATAGATCAGGGTGGATGCTTCGAAACTTCAAAGCCAACCACACACGCCGATCCAATCTACGTCATTGATGATGTTGTTCACTACTGTGTGGCCAACATGCCAGGGGCGGTGCCCTACACCTCAACACTTGGCCTGACCAACGTTACTCTGCCTTACGCTGTACAGATAGCCAATAAAGGCTGGAAGAAAGCGCTTAACGACGATGCAGAGCTGAAAAAAGGCCTGAACATAGCCGATGGCAAAATAGTGTACAAAGACGTGGCATCTGCTTTCGATCTTGAATACACCCCGATTGAAGATGTGATGTAGATCGTTTATAAAGATCACCCATTTATACAGAGCCCCGGATGGAAACACCCGGGGCTCTGTTGTTTTAAGCGGTGATCTTTTCTCAGGTTATTGGATATGAATACCGTTTTAAAGATTAATCAGGATTATCTACATTGTGCTGATCTTTTAACAAACAGGGGACGGTATCATGATGAAAAGGAGCAGAATTTATCTGTGGGCCATAGCATCGGCCCTGGGCGGCTTTTTATTCGGTTTTGATACGGCCGTAATTTCGGGCGGCGAGCAAAACATTCAGCTGATGTGGGGTTTGAGCGACATCATGATCGGACAGACAATTGCGATGGCGCTCTATGGAACCATCATCGGAGCGATATTCGGGGGTATGCCGGCACAGAAATACGGGCGGAAAAATTCACTGATCTGGATTGCTGCAATATTCCTTGTTTCGGCTGCCGGCTCAGCCCTCGCACCTGAGGTCTATTCACTCATGTTTTTCCGATTTATTGGCGGGCTTAGTATTGGCGCTTCTTCGGTAGTGGCTCCGATGTATATCTCCGAAATTGCACCCCCGGAAAAACGAGGCAAACTCACGGCGCTTTTTCAGTTCAACATTGTTTTGGGTATTCTCATCGCCTACTTCTCCAACTTCCTCATCGGAACGGAGAACATCGAATCGTGGCGCTGGATGTTGGGGGTTGAGGTGATTCCGGCCACGCTGTTCCTAATCATGGTATTCACCATTCCCGAAAGTCCGAGGTGGCTTGTTGTAGCCAGGGGCAAAGTTGATGAGGCAAGAGAGATACTGAAGCTGATCAATCCCGAGAACACTGAGCAACAGCTGAAAGCCATCCAGGCCAGCGACCTTCAGCCCGGCCGTGCAGCAAAACTGAGTGAATTTTTCAGCAAGCGGTATAAATTCCCGATTTTGCTTGCATTCCTGTTTGCCTTTTTCAACCAGGTATCGGGCATCAACGCCATCATCTATTTTGCCCCGAGAATATTTGACCTTACCGGCATGGGCGCCGAAGCCGCTCTTCTCTCAACCGTGGGAGTGGGTGTGGTGAATCTGGTTTTCACCATGCTCGGCCTTCTATTGATTGACCGTTTCGGCCGGCGATTTTTGATGTACATTGGTTCCTTCGGCTATATCATTTCTCTGTCGGCCATTGCGTATGCGTTTTTCACACAAACGTTTGTGGGTATTACGGTGCCGTTGTTGATTTTTGTGTTTATTGCATCGCATGCCGTGGGGCAGGGCGCGGTGATCTGGGTTTTCATTTCCGAGATATTCCCAAACGCTGTGCGTTCATTCGGAAACTCGCTGGGAAGCAGCACTCACTGGATCTTTGCCGCCATTATAGCGGGCAACTTTGTGTATATCGAGAGCCTGTTTGGCGGCGGCCCCATCTTCGCCTTTTTTGCATTCATGATGGTTCTTCAGCTGTTATTTGTCTGGAAGCTCATGCCAGAAACGAAGAATATTTCACTGGAAGAGATGGAAGTGAAGCTTGGAATAAGCGGGGAGGAACTGAAAGAGGTAGTTC
>PWWL01000083.1 GCA_003561515.1 Balneolaceae bacterium | reverse complement strand
CATCGAGCCCGATTTTGCCCTCGTCAAGTTCAAGAAACTGGCCGGAGGCGGGTACTTTAAGATTATCAACCAGAGTGTACCCCGCGCGCTCAAGAACCTTGGCTACAAACAGAACGAGATCGATGCGATCATCAACTACGCAAAGGGAGCCGGTTCTCTGGATGGATGCCCGCACATCAATTCGGACAGCCTTGGAAAAAAAGGGTTCACAAAAGAGAAGCTGGAGGCGGTGGAAGAAGCGCTGCCGGGCAGTTTCGACATTAAATTTGCCTTTAACCAGTGGACCCTCGGCGAGGATTTCTGCAAGGATGTGCTCGGCATCACCGAAGAGCAGCTGTCCGATTTCAATTTCGACATGCTGCGCTACCTCGGTTTCAGTCGCGAGCAGATCCAGAAGGCCAACGACTATGTGTGCGGCACCATGACCGTGGAAGGCGCGCCCTTCCTGAAAGAGGAGCACCTGCCGGTGTTCGACTGCGCCAATAAGTGCGGACGCATCGGAACGCGATACATCGCGGCCAACGGCCACATCAAGATGATGGCGGCGGCGCAGCCCTTTATTTCGGGCGCTATCTCCAAGACCATCAACCTGCCGAACGAGGCTACGGTTGAGGACATTCAGGATGCTTACATGAAATCGTGGCAGCTGATGCTCAAGGCCAACGCCCTCTACCGTGACGGCTCGAAGCTGAGCCAGCCACTCAACTCCATGAGCGATGTGCTCGACGAGCTGGAAGAAGAGGAAGATGCACCGGCCGACGTGGCCACCATAGCAGCTCAGGACAAGGTGGTGCAGACAGCCGAGAAGATTATCCACAAGTATGTGGCGCGGCGGAAGAGGCTTCCATTCCGCAGGAGCGGCTACACGCAAAAAGTGAAGATCGGTGGGCAGAGCATGTACCTTCGTACCGGCGAGTACGACAACGGCCAGCTGGGCGAGATCTTCATCGACATGCACCGTGAGGGAGCGGCATTCCGCAGCCTCATGAACTGCTTCGCCATCTCGATCTCCCTTGGCCTGCAGCACGGCGTGCCCCTCGAGGAATTCGTGGACGCATTCGTGTTCACCAAATTTGAGCCTAGCGGCATGGTAAGCGGCAGTCCGCATGTGAAGATGACCACCTCGGTGATCGACTACATTTTCCGCGAGCTGGCGGTAACCTACCTCGGCCGCGAAGACCTGGCCCATGTGGCTCCCGAGGATATTATGATGCGAAAGCTTCGTCCTTCCGAGGAGGATGAAATCGCAGAGGAAGTTGCCCGAAAGGTGCAGCAGAAGAACGTCAAAACCGTGACTGAGATGGCTGCCGTAGTTCAGCAGGAAACTGCTAAAGAAGCCGGGACCGACTACGAACGTGCCAAACAGTTAGGTTATACAGGCGACTCGTGCCCCGAGTGCGGGAGTATGACGATGGTTCGCAACGGAACATGCCTCAAGTGCATTACCTGCGGGTCCACATCGGGATGCTCCTGATTTAGCAATCATTGCAGACAGACACAACAGGCCGGCCGGGGGTACCGAAAACATCCCGAAAGCCGGCCTCTACAGACTGACATGTCAATAGTTTAGCCCGGCGTGGACGTAATTCACCCGGGCTCTTTTTTTGGATTATTGATTGTTGAATGATGATTGTTGATTAATCGCCTCACAACGATCTGACAACACACTTTGGATTAATGATTGTTGAATAGGAGCTTTACAAATGCTTCTCAGCCCAACGGCCTTGAGGTTTCCGGCCGGAGAAGGATCTGTGGTGCTTTACGAATCCATAGCCACGCAGGGTATAAGTCAGCCATGATTTCGTGATTTTCGATGCGGGGCCTTGGATTCGTACCACAGGTTCTTCGCAGGCGTTTCGGAAACATCATCGTCTTGATTTTTTGTTACTTTTGCATCAAGGCAAAAGTAAGTAGGAATAAAATAGCAATTGAGTATCGAGCAGCAAGATTGAGTTTCGGGGAAAAGGAGCAGTTCGAAACCCGGATTATGTATCAGGAAACCTTAACCAAAAAAGACATAGAATATGGAAAAGAAATGGGCGTACAACCTCGGAATCCTTTGTGTCATCATCGGATTCATCATTATCGCATTGCAGGCCGGTGCTGGTATTTACCACGGCCTTCAGGATGCGTTGACCGAAGAAGCAATTCAAACGGATTACTGGTTCAGCAATGAGAGCCCGATGCGCTTCTTTATTCTGGGTGCCGTTCTGGTTGGATTTTATAAAGTGCTGAATTCTCAATCGGCTGGAACCGGGGAGAAGGGTTTATAACTGATGATTATTGAGTAGCAGGTATCAAGTATCGAGTAGCAAGATTATTGGGAGCTTTTTAATAGCGCCACAGCCCCTTCTCCAGCCGGAAACCTCAAGGCCGGCGGGTATACATCAAACAGGGAGAGACGCTGTTCCCTACTATTGTGCCATATGGCGTTGTGTGTTTTGTTATAAATAACACACCCATCAACCGCCAGCGAAGTGAGGGCGAAGCCCGAACGAGACTGGCGGTTGATCTCGCTTTCTATCCCCTAACCAATGGCGCACTCATGATCAATAACACCACTCACTCTGTATGGGATCGACTCCAGCAGAAATCGCTAAATCAGCAGTTTACCAACCAACTTATCGAAGGCCTGAACTGCTCGCCGTTTGAGGCAAATGCCATTT
>PWWL01000334.1 GCA_003561515.1 Balneolaceae bacterium | reverse complement strand
TATAACCTGAGTTCGTTGACCGGCAATGGGGATTTTCCGGCTAACGGAACGCTTACAGTGCTGTTTACCGGGGGCAAATGGCATTTTGATGTTGAGCTCGATCCGGAAGATTACGGGGATGAAACAGACGAACTGCTGCAGAACAGTTCCTTCAGTATCAATTGAACAACCTGTAAGCGTCCGAAGGTCCTTACAGCGTTGTTAGAGAGGCAACCGGATCTGAGATGTTGCCTTTGACCCAGGAGGAATCCTGTCAACGTCGGGGCTTTATTTAGCCACAAATCCAGACGCTGTCAGAACCCCGGAAAAGCGCCGGGGATTCTGACAGGTCTTTATTGAACAACCTTTCAGCGTCCGAAGGTCCTGAAAGCGTTGTCAGGGAGGCAACCGTACCTGAGATGTTGTTTTCGACTGAAGAGGAATCCTGTCAACGCCGGGGCTTTATTTAGCCACAAATCCAGACGCTGTCAGAACCCAGGAAAAGCGCCGGGGATGCTGACAGGTCTTAATTGAACAACCTTTCAGCGTCCGAAGGTCCTGAAAGCGTTGTTAGGGAAGCAACCGGATCTGAGATGTTGTTTTCGACTGAAGAGGAATCCTGTCAACGCTGGGGCTTTATTTAGCCACAAATCCAGACGCTGTCAGAACCCCGGAAAAGCGCCGGGGATGCTGACAGGTCTTAGCTTGAACAACCTTTCAGCGTCCGAAGGTCCTGAAAGCGTTGTCAGGGAGGCAACCGTAAATGAGATGTTGTTTTCGACTGAAGAGGAATCCTGTCAACGCCGGGCTTTATTTAGCCACGCTTGTTATTTTACCTATCTTACCAAAAACTAAACGATGGCCAGTATGAAAATATCAAGAATATACCTGGATACATCTGTAATTGGTGGATGCCATGATATAGAATTTGCCGCTTGGTCAAATGGCTTGATGAAGGATTTCCGGTTGAAAAATTATCTGCCGGTGTTATCTCAATTGACATTCGATGAAATAAGTAAAGCTCCCAACCGGTTCAAAAGTCTCTAACAGTTATAATGTACTATGAACCTGAAATTCTTGAAATCACGGAAGAAACTTTACAACTGTCAGAAAAGTATTTAAAGCGAAAAATTCTTGCCCCAAAATTTCGCGATGATGCATTGCACATAGCCCTTGCTTCACTGGCCAATGTTGATGTTTTGGTTAGCTGGAATTTTCGACATATTGTACATTATGACAAGATTCGACTCTTCAATGCCGTTAACATTGAAAATGGACTAAAATCCATTGACATATATTCACCTCGCGAGGTGACCAATTATGAAGAATAAAGAATTTGATAGCGTTCAGACGATTCGGTCCATAAGGGACAAAAATTACGAGGAAACCAAAGAGTTGACTCGCAATGAGTTATTGGAGAGGTACAAGAAACGAGGCAAGGAAGCGATGAAAAAATTGAGGAAATCCTCAAAAAACTCTGAAGTAACTGACTGATTTAACAAAACCTTTGAAAAGATTCATCGTTTTATGAATGATCGAATTAAAGAAAGCGATTGGAAAATATTCAAGGAATTGAGGCCACTGGCCCTGCAACGATATTGCAAGAGTATAATGGTAGATGTCGATAAGATTATTCTTGACATTGAGGGAGATGCCCATGAACGATATATAGAGATGTACAAAATTGTTCAAGACGGTGATGAAAAACTGGCTCACATGTTCGATGGTTTTAGCCGTTCTAAGGCATTGGACCAATTGGTGATGTATTATGGCAATGATTTGTTGAGTGATGAAGAAATTGCTCAGTTTAGTGACGAAGCTCAGGAAAGAATTCATACTATTCTTAAGCTCTGGAAAGAACTATAGAGCCCGTTACTTTCATTCGTCTTTAGTGAACAACCTTTCAGCGTCCGAAGGTCCTTACAGCGTTGTCAGGGAGGCAACCGTAAATGAGATGTTGTTTTCGACTGAAGAGGAATCCTGTCAACGCCGGGGATGCTGACAGGTGTTATGATCGATCAGATCAATACTTAAAGTGATTTGTTTACCAATTTATAAATGAATAGTTAAGACAACCTGTTTGTTTGGTCTCGATACTCCGGCCTTGAATTCCCGGTTGGCAAGGCGAAGCGGTGCATTACGAATCCTAAGCCACGCAGGGTAAACTCTAACCAAGATTTCTGAGCTGTTAAGGCGGGGCCTTGGATTCGTACCGCACAGCCGCAGCGAACGTTTCGGGAATTCACCGCCTTGACCTTTTGGTACTTTTGGGTCAAGCCAAAAGGACGATGGAAATACAGATTGCGATAAGACTATTGACTTTTGTGCACGGCCCTGAAATAAAATGAGACGCTGTCAGAATCACGGAAAAGCACCGTGAATGCTGACAGGTCTTTATTGAACAACCTTTCAGCGTCCGAAGGTCCTGAAAGCGTTGTTAGAGAGGCAACCGGATCTGAGATGTTGCCTTGACCCAGGAGGAATCCTGTCAACGCCGGGGCTTTGTTTGGCCACGAATCCAGACGCTGTCAGAATCACGGAAAAGCACCGTGAATGCTGACAGGTCTTTATTGGACAACCTTACAGCGTTGTTACGGAGTCTGCCATATCTAGACGGGAGTTAGCGCGTTAGAAAATCCCCCGTCTCCCCACAAAAGAATCACCCTAAAATCAGATCTCAGGAACGTTTGCCCGGCGAGTGCGAGTTAAAGCGTTCTATGTCAGGCAGAAAACGAGATGCCGCTGAAGAGATTACGCTGTCTGTCGTCACGAACTTGCGCAGATTATTTTTTTTAAACCACCAGAGAAGCTGCGCCAACCAAATTACGGGTCCTATGATACATTCTTCCGGTAAAATCCTGACTCCGATCATGTTAAGCATCCTGCTCGCGTTCTTTTTTACGCTCGCATCAGCCATTCCCGCCGACGGGCAGCCGCTCGAGAAATTGCAGCCGGATGAAACGGGAACCATTGTGATTGAGCTGGAAACGCTCAGAAACCACAACGGGGCGATCCTGGTATCGCTCTACGCGGACGATAACGGCTTTCCGGATGAGTGGGAAAAGGCGTTCCGCTCTGAAATAGTGCCTATCACGGCGGAGCTGAGGGAGATCCGGCTTGAGGACATCCCCTATGGAACCTACGGGCTGGCCGTGGTGCACGACGAAAATGAAAACATGAAGCTGGACACGAACTTTCTGGGCATCCCCAGGGAAGGGTACGGCTTTTCGAACAACGCACGGGGACGGTTTGGCCCGCCGCGGTTTGCCGACGTGCTCTTCACGCTCGACTCCCACACCCATCGCCTCAACATCACACTGAACTACTGATAAATGGACGAGCGCAAAAACATTGTGGTGATCGGAAGCGGGTTCGGCGGACTATCATCCGCCATCCGGCTGGCGGCCAAGGGGCACAAGGTCACCATCATCGAGAAGAGAGACAAACCGGGCGGCCGGGCGTACCAGTACGAGATCAACGGGTTTAAGTTCGACGGCGGACCCACGGTGATTACCGCTCCGTACATTTTTGACGAAATTTTTGAGTCCGCCGGAAAAAAGCGCGACGACTACTTCCGCCTGGCGCCCCTCGATCCGTTCTACCGCATCTTCGACAGCAGCGGCAAACACTTCGACTACATGCGCAGCGAAGAGGATGTGCTCAGGGAGATCGACCGGTGGAATCCAGCCGACAAGGAGGGGTATCTGAAGTTTACCCGGCGCACTATTGAGATCTTCAACCTGTTCCACCCCTACACCGACAAGCCGTTTCTGCGGTTCAGGAACATGCTGAAAATCATGCCGGGGGTGATTCGACTGGGCGCGTACATGGGCACGCACAGCTACGTAAAGCGGTACATCAAGCACGATTTTCTGAGAAAGGTGTTCTCGTTTCACCCGCTCCTGATCGGGGGCAACCCGTTCGACACCCCGTCTATCTACCTGCTCATCATGCAGTTCGAGAAGGAGTGGGGCATCCACTATGCAGTGGGCGGCGTGGGCTCCATCATAAAGGGATTTGCCAGGCTCTTTGAGGAGCTGGGCGGCACGATGCTTCTGAACACGGAAGCCGACCGCATCCTGGTACAGGGCGATCGCGTAACGGGGGTGCGGCTGAGCGACGGCACCGTTCTCAACGCCGACGTTGTGATCTCGAATGCGGACGCCGCGTTCACCTACCGCAGGCTGATTCCAGCGGAGTCGCGCAAACGGTATTCCAACCGGCAGATCGACGGGAAAAGCTACAGCTCATCGCTGTTTGTGGTCTATTTCGGCACCAAAAAGAGGTATCTCGATTCGAAGCTCTCACATCATAACATCATTGTGAGCAGGGAGTACAGGAAGCTGATGAAGCAGATCTTTAAAGGCACAACGCTGCCCGACGACCTCTCGCTCTACCTGCACATGCCCACGCGGTCCGACGATTCGATTGCGCCCGACGGTTGCGAGCTCTTTTACGTGCTGGCGCTGGTGCCCAACATGAAGGCGGATATCGACTGGGAGCGCACATCGGAGGAGTACAAGGAGAAGATTCTCGCGTTTCTTGAGCAGAACTACCTGCCCGGTCTGCGGGAGAACATCATTGCGGAGCATCATATCGATCCGCCGCATTTCCGCGACACGCTGAACAGCCATTATGGGGCGGCGTTTTCGTTTCAGCCCAGCCTGCTGCAGTCGGCGTACTTCAGGCCGCACAACCGTTCGGAGCAGTTCGAAAATCTCTATTTTGTGGGAGCGGGTACGCATCCCGGAGCGGGCGTGCCGGCCGTGCTTTCGTCCGGCAAAATTGCGGCCGAGCTGATCGACCCCTCACCCAAACACAACGGCAGATGACGCGCAAAGCCTACGATATCGGATTCGGACAGAGTGACCAGGAGCTGGTGATCGACGAGCTGCCCCTCAGCGGCAAACTTCCCGAATGGGTGGAGGGGACGCTGCTGCGCAACGGTCCGGGCACGTTTAACCCAGGGGAGCAGGATCTGAGGCACTGGTTCGACGGACTGGCCATGCTGCACAAGTTCACGTTCCGGGGCGGAAAGGTTTCGTATGCCAACAAATTCCTGGAGTGCAGCGCGTATAGCCGGGCAAAGGAGGAGGGCAAAATTGCCTATTCGGAGTTCGCCACCGATCCCTGCTACACGCTGTTCGACCGGGTGAAGGAGGTGTTCAGCCCGGGTTTTACCGACAGCGCCAAGGTGAACGTGGCCAGATTGCACGGGCAGTTTGTGGCGCTCGGCGAGCCATCGCTGCAGGTTGAGTTCGATCCCGAAACGCTGGAATCGGCGGGCGTATTCGCCTACGACGACAAAGTGAAAAAGCACGTTACCACCGTTCATCCGCACACCGATCAGGATTCCATTTTTAACCTCACTACGCGCTTTGGCCGGGTGAGCAGCTACCGGTTCATGAAACTTGAGCGGGAACGGCCGCCGCAGCTCGTTTCCAGGCAGAAGGTGAAGCAGCCGGCCTACATCCACAGTTTCGGGATGAGCCCGAACTACCTCATCCTCACCGAGTATCCGTTTGTGGTGAATCCGCTCAGCATACTGTTCCACGCCAGGCCGTTTATCGAAAACTACAGGTGGAAGCCGGAGCGGGGCACGCGCATCTTTATTTTCGATCGCCACACCGGCGAGCTTGTGAAGCAGGCGGTGACCGATCCGTTCTTCGCCTTTCACCACGTGAACGCGTTTGAACGGCAGGGAGAGCTGATTTTTGACATGGTGGTGTATCCGGACCCCGACATCATCGATGCGTTTTACCTCGACAGAATCCGGGCGGAAGAGAAGAAGCTGCCGGGCGGGGAGATCCGCCGGTTCCGGGTCGATCCCCGGGGCGGGGGAGAGGTGGCCGCCGAAACGCTGTGCGATGAGGGGGTGGAGCTGCCGCGCTTCGACTACGATTCACTGAATATGGACGGCAGCTATCGCTACGTCTATTCCATCGGGGTGGACCATGCGAAGAAGAACAGTTTTTACGATCAGATTGTAAAATCGGACCTGCAGACCGGCAAGGCCGTGATCTGGAAGGAGGAGAACTGCTTTCCGGGCGAGCCGGTGTTTCTTCCCAATCCCGGCGGAAAGAAGGAAGACGACGGGGTGAACCTGTCGATTGTTCTGGACGAGGCAAACGGCAGCTCGTTTCTGCTGGTGCTCGATTCGTCCGATTTCAGCGAAATAGCCCGGGCCACCATCCCGCAGCCGGTGCTGTTCGGCTATCATGGAAACTTTTACAGAACGATTTGAGACCGATGAATGGGGCCTGTTTTGGATATTTACAGTTTTGCCACGGAAGCACGGAGGGCCACCGAGAGCTCCGTGTATTTCCGTGTTTCCGTAGAATTATCAAAGCCCGGTTCGAAATAAAATATTTGAATTTGGCAGTCATAAAGTCCCCTCCTTTTTAAGGAGGGGAATTAGGGGTGGTTGCTCCGCAGTTAGTGTCATATGGCACAATAGTAGGGATCCTGTTGGGGAAACAGGCCAATAAGCTAATTTCTCAACTTGAGACTTGCTCAAAGAGTTGTAACCACCCCCGGCCCCTCCTTGAAAAGGAGGGGAGATTCTTTAACCTGATTCTTATATCGAACTCAGGACAATTTTTATCAAACTTACATTCGTACAGAACTTAAAAATACGTCAACCAAATCCACAAACAACCAAACCCGCAACCTCGCCCCGATGCACCTGATTTTTCTGGCCCTGTTTTTATTTTTGATTGATCCATCCTTGTCCACGGCGGATGCCGCCACCGGTACAGACGGGATCGGCTCCATTGCGGGTGAGGTGATCGACGGCCGGAATTTGCGCCCCCTGCCCGGTGCCACGGTTTTGGTTGACGGCACCGAACGCGGGGCGGCCACCGACGCCGACGGACGATTCCTGATCGAGCGGCTGCCGGCCGGAAGCTACAACCTCACCATCCGCTACATCGGCTACACCACCGCGCGCCGAAGCAACGTGATTGTGAGCTCGAACAGAACCACCACCATCGAGGTAAGGCTGGATGAAGAGCTGATCGAGGGCGAGGACGTTGAGGTGCGGGGCGATTTTTTTGAACGGGCCAGGGACGCCATCGTCAGCAGCCACTCCATGAACTTTGAGGAGATCCGCCGCAGTCCGGGCGACCTGGTGGATGTGCAGCGCGCTGTTCAGGCGCTGCCGTCGGTAACGTCGGGCAGCGATCAGCTCAACGAAATCATTGTGAGGGGAGGAAATCCCGGGGAGAACCTGTTCATTATGGACAACATCGAGATTCCCAATCCCAACCATTTCGCCGTACAGGGGGCGGGAGGAGGCCCGATCAACCTGCTGAACAGCTACATGGTGCGGGATATCAATTTCTACGCTGGAGCGTTCTCCGCCCGCTATGGCGACAAGGCCTCCTCGGTGATGAATATATCCCTGAGAAACGGGGCCACCGACCGGTTGCGCGGTGAGGCATCCATGGGGATGGCCGGGGCCGGCGCCCTGTTCGAAGGCCCGGTTGGCGATAACGCCAGCTTCATCTTCTCGGCCCGGCGCAGCTACCTCGACTGGATTGTGCCCGCCACCGGTCTCACCGCAATCCCCAACTATTTCAACACGCAGGGCAAGCTCACCTGGAACCTGAACCGGGACCATACGCTCTACGTCAACGCGGTGTACGGCAGCGACCGGATCAACATCGAGGGCGGAGATCAGGCCGGATATGGCAGGGGCGCCGAAAACCTCGACACCCAAAACTCACAGGTTATCGCCGGCGTAACGCTGCGCTCACTCTGGTCCGACAATCTCTTCTCGTTCACCACGCTCTCATCCGTGCAGAACGACTACTATGTTGAGGTGTACGATATGCCCGGCAGGGAGATCTTTTTCACGAACAATTCGGTGGAGAGGGAGAACACAATCAAGACGGACGTTACCTACCTGGCCAGCCGCAATGTGGAGCTGAGTTTTGGCGCATCCTACAAAGACGCCACCTTCCGGTTCGACCTGGTAAACGACGCCGATACGCTCTTTATCTACGATCAGGGGCTGGAAGATCAGATCATCGGCATTTTCGACATCTACCCCGAGTACCGGGTGAACCGGGACGTGAACTCCTTCAAAACCTCGGCCTACACCCAGCTCACCCTCGACCTGCTGAGCTCGTTCAGGCTCACCACCGGCCTGCGGTACGACTATTTCGACTACAACAGTTTCTCCTCCCTTAGTCCGCGCCTCGGGCTTTCCTACTTCCTGCGTTCCGGTACATCGCTGAATATGGCGTATGGCAGGCATTTTCAGTCGCCCGCCTACAATGAGCTGGTTGCCAACGAAGCCAACCGCCGCCTCGACAACAAGTTCACCGAGCAGTATGTGGCAGGGATCGAACACCTGTTCCGCGACGATCTGAAGCTGGTGGTGGAGGGGTATTTCAAGGAATACTTCGATGTGCCGGTGCCGCTCACGTTTACCTCGCCGAATCCGCTGCTGTTTGATGACGGCACCTTTGTGAATGCGGGCAGCGCGGAATCGATCGGCGTGGAATTACTGCTTCAGAAAAAGTTGGTGAACAATTTTTCGGGCATCCTGAGCTACACGTACTATGAGTCGAAAGCGGTGGATCCCAGGAACAACCAGACCTATAACTGGGATTACGATCACCGGAATATGCTCACGCTGATAGCGGGGTACCGGATCAATTTCTCCGACCGCGACTGGTACCGCAGGATGAAGTCGAACTGGTGGTTCCACACCGTATCATGGCTGCCCTTCATGCCATCCGATCAGTTTGAGATCAGTCTCAGGTTCAGGTATCTGGGCGGGCGGCCCTTCACCGAGCCGGTTTACAGGCCCGAGCTGCGCACGTGGGTGGTGGAAGAGAGTCAGTCGCTCAACACCGAGCGCTACCCGTCGTACCACAGGCTCGATCTGCGCATCGACAAGCAGTACAACTTCCAGAACTGGAATTTCAGCATCTTCTTTGATGTGGTGAACGTCTACAACCGCGACAACATCTGGAGCTTTCAGTACAACGACGACGGCACCATCGACCGGGTATTGCAGTTCAATACGCTTCCGGTGGGAGGGGTGACGATTGGGTTTTAATTGTTGATTGTTGATTGTTGATTGGTGATTGGTGATTGGTGATTGGTGATTGGTGATTGGTGATTGTTGATTGTTGATTGGTGAATTGGGGGTTGGGAAGACGGTGTGTGCTTGCTTTGTGGCAGAGACATCTCCTGAAACCGCAGAACAGCAGAACTGATGAACTGAATAATGTTGAAGTGGGGTTGTTCGGCATCTCCCGGTTATTCAGTCATCCTGCGCTGAAGTTTGGGAATGAGGTGTCTCTGCCGAAGGCATCCCTGTGGGGCATTCGTTCGCTCCGCTCACTCAGTCGACATGACAATGCTTGTTTTATTACAGTGCGGCGCATGTGTATCCCAAATTAAACAATTGCTTTCCAGCGCCGCGTGGCAGGGATTTTTGTTGGAGGCGCGTGAGGTTCATGGGTTATAGCTGAGATCTGGTTGCGCCGCCGGAGAATAAAGTGGCTCCTGTCATGTCGACCAAGCACGGAGTGCGCGTGGAGACATCTCCTAAAACCGCAGAACTGATAAACTGAGTAATGATGAAGTGGAGTGGTTCGTCATTCCCGGTTATTCAGTTCGGGAGAGTGGAATTACCGCGCTATAATTCGGGCTTATGCAACTTCGTAATTCAGACTGGCCGGGTTGTCGGTTTTTTTGGAAGCTTCAAGAAGTTCAATTCCAACTATATTCCCGTCTTTATCGTAATCAATGATGATGCCTGGCTTATCTTCATCGCTTTCTGCGACTTCTGCATCTGAAAATCGTAAATAGATGGCGTCTGCCTCTTTATCGAATTTAATCTTCATATTTATTGATTTTTGTTGTTTTGTAAGCAGTAATAATCAGATTAGGCTCTTTGCATGTGTTCACAAACACACGAAGCAAAATATCTGAACCATCATTCACCAATACTTTCTGAAAAATAGTTGTACAAGGTGATTCATCAATGGTTTTACCGGGACTGGTGATTACATTCATAATCATTGAATCCGTAATTCCCCGGCTTACCATCCGCTCCTTCGCATGCTTTGAAAACGAATACTTTTCAGTCATTCGCACAATGTAATAAAAAACGCTTATTTCTATTTAAAGCTGATTTTAATTAATAACCCGAAGAAAACCGCATAACCAGTGCCATGCTGCAGCGCTGGAAAACCTCAGTTCAAATTGGAATACATATGCGCTGCGATCAATTAAAAACTTCACTTGTCATGTCGACTAAGCGAGCAAAGCGAGCGCATGCTCCAAAGGGATGCCTTTGGCAGAGACACCTCCTGAAACCGCAGAACCGCAGAAC
>PWWL01000405.1 GCA_003561515.1 Balneolaceae bacterium | reverse complement strand
TGCCGGGCGCCAAGGAGGAAAAACTTTCGCACTGGATGCATCCGATTTTCGATAATCTGACCTACTTGATGAACGATCCCGTCGAAAAAGAGGGAGCCGGCAAAAGGAAGACAAAAATTACCCCCAAGGACCGGATTGAAGCCTTGCTGCACAATGACACGGTGGTGCCGGAGGCATTGACCTACATTCGCGGACGGTCGATACCCAATCAATATGTGATTGTCGACGAGGCCCAGAACCTGACGCCACACGAGGTAAAGACGATCGTGAGTCGGGCAGGCGAAAATACCAAGATGGTGTTGACGGGCGATCCTTACCAGATCGATAATCCCTATCTGGATGCCTCAAGTAATGGCTTGACGTATGCAACAGAAAGATTGAAATCGTTGTCGATTCATGGTCATGTGACGTTGCACACGAGCGAGCGTAGTGCGCTGGCTGCAGTGGCGGCACAGTATCTATAAGGAGGATCAAATGGAGTATCGGAATCTAGGGCGATCCGGATTGAAGGTCAGTGCACTTTCGTATGGCGCGTGGGTCACGTTTGACACGCAACTACAGGTGGAGGCTGCCAAGGACTGTATGGTGGCGGCCTATGATGCCGGCGTGAATTTCTTTGATAATGCAGAGGCCTATGAAAACGGCACCTCCGAGGTAATCATGGGTAAGGTGATTCAAAAAGCCGGATGGAAGCGATCAGACCTGGTGCTTTCTACCAAGATATTCTGGGGTGGCGACGGCCCCAACGACAAGGGCCTCTCCTTCAAGCATATCAAAGAGGGTACCGAGGCGTCTCTGAAACGGATGCAGACCGGTTATGTGGATCTTCTTTTCTGCCATCGACCAGACATACACACCCCAATTGAAGAGACCGTATGGGCCATGGATCAGATGATCCGTGAAGGAAAAGCGCTCTATTGGGGCACCAGTGAGTGGAGCGCGGAGCAGATCCGCAAAGCCTATGATTTTGCCCGGCAGGAGCATCTGCATCCGCCGCTGATGGAACAACCCCAGTACAACATGTTTCACCGGCACCGGGTAGAGAGGGAGTACAACATGCTTTATAAAGATATCGGGCTGGGAACCACAATTTGGAGCCCTCTGGCCAGCGGGCTGCTGACCGGAAAATACAACGACGGCATCCCTGAAGGATCGCGTCTGGACCTTGAGAAATATGGCTGGCTGAAAGAAATCTTGCTCGACACCGAAGAGGGACGTTCAAAAATTGAAAAGGTAAAAATGCTGGTTCCGGTAGCCAACGACCTCGGTATCACTATGCCGCAAATGGCTTTGGCCTGGTGCCTGAAAAATAAGAATGTGAGCACGGTGATTACAGGAGCATCTAACGTAAAACAGGTAGAGCAGAACATGAGCGCCATGGATGTTGTAGAAAAACTGGATGACGAAGTGATGGAGAAAATTGAAGAGATTCTGGATAACAACCCCGGCGAAGAGCAGGACTGGAGAAATTAAGATCCAATACCCGGTCACCAAATTCCAAACGGTACAGCCCAAAGCCAACTGTACGAACAATGCCTGATGGCGGGAAAGTACTAATTGAAATCGAAGATAACGGACCAGGGATTCTCGACTAGATCAAAGACAAAGTCCTGCAGCCGTTTTTACGACAAAGAAGGGGACGCAGGGAACCGGATTGGGGCTAAGTATAACCAATGATATTGTGAAGGCGCATGGTGGCAGCCTGAAGGTAAACTCTGATTCCTCGGGAACACTGTTTATAATTAGCATTCCTGATCAAAAGAACTCCTAAACAGATTTATTAGTATTTCGAAAATTAATGGACTACCAATCAAAACATTGCGACATACCTGCAAATTAGATACAATGGGTTAAGTTACATTTAACAAGTAAAATGAAATAGAGCTGATGGTTTTCAACAGCACGCATACAACAATGCCATGACCAAAGAGGACCGGATATTATCTAATCAGGATTTACTGCTTGAAGCCATGCTGAACAAGGATGAGCTTACTCTCCGTAAACTATTACATCCCGAAGCTTCTGTTTTTGGATCGGCAATCCATGAATTCGAAAAAGGAATAGAAAACGTACTCCGGTACTACACCGAAGCACTGGCACTGCTGCCCGAAGACAAGAGAGTAAACATAAAGTCGAGGCGGTTTACCGATCTAAACAATCAGGCCCTGGTTGAGCAGGAATTCGACATTCATTTCACACTTGAGGGAAAAGAGATTACACTTCTCACGCTTCGCCAAACGGCACTATGGACACAAGTAAAGCATGAAAACAGCAAGGAGACTTCATGGCTGCTTCTGCACGATCATACCTCGATGCCCGACCACCTCGGGGCTTTCGAAACCATCTCCTCAAATGAACTTCTGGAAGGCAACCTGAATCTTGAGATTGAAACCGAACGGCTTAAAAAGAAGCTGAACAAGTCGATTGCTGATCTGAAGCTTGCGCACGATCAGCTCATTCAAAAAGAAAAGCTTGCGTCGATCGGCCAGCTCACCGCCGGCATCGCCCACGAGATTAAGAATCCGCTCAATTTTGTGAATAATTTTTCGGAAGTGAGCATTGAGCTTGTGCAGGAAGCGCGGGAAGAGGTGCGGCAGTTGACGGAAGACGGAGGTTGGAAGAACTCTCCCCTCGAGGGGAGTGGCGAAGCGGAGCGAAGCCGAGGGGTGTCCGATGA
>PWWL01000316.1 GCA_003561515.1 Balneolaceae bacterium | reverse complement strand
GGTAGCTATGTGCGCATGTGATAAGCCGCTGAATGCATCTAAGCGCGAAGCACACTCCAAGATAAGTATTCCCCAAAGAGTCCAGGAAGACGACCTGGTTGATAGGCGGCAGGTGTACGCATGGTAACATGTTTAGCCGAGCCGTACTAATAACTCTTGAGGCTTTACCTGCATGGTTTGCACCAGGGCTGGGCAAACCAACAACCAAGGCTACAAGCCCGATGATACCCGAATCCTTCCAGGGATTGTTCCAACACAGAATTTACTGCACACCACTACCCCTTCAGAGTTTACCAAGACTTTGATGAGGTGATTATAGCGCGGAGGTCCCACCCGTTCCCATTCCGAACACGGCCGTTAAGCTCCGCAGCGCCGATGGTACTGCATTCGCGGTAGAGTAGGTCGTCGCCTCATCACTTACAATCAAAAGCCTCCTTTCGCTTCGCGATCGGAGGCTTTTTTTATGCGATATACTTACCGCGATTTTGAGATAATCGCCTTGAATTTAGCAAGGGAAACAGTTTCTTAATGATTCTTATCTCGATGAAGCATCAAAACCCTGCAGCAACACAATTATTTTGTCATTAATTGATGATGTCTACTCAGTGTTGGCAAAAATAAACAATAAGTAATGCCTATCCTGATGTTTCTGAATGTGAATTGCCTGCAAATGATTTCTTTACTGTTTTAGTTATATTATATCTTGGCATAATCAAAATGTGCAGTAACCAATAACAAATTTACTCGACCTTGGACTTAGAATTTGCTCAATCAATCAACATAAAAAAGGATATCAGTTCTTTTCTGAATGACTATAGAGAAAAGTTATCACAACTTTTTAGTCAGCGTAACGATGAAGATGAGATGCTCGCCACACGCGGTCTGCCACCTTATGTACTAAGAGAAGTACTTGAATGCAATCCTTTGTCAACATTTATCCCTTCCGAGTATAGCGGCAGAGGTGGCCATACAAGTGAGGCACTTTCCATGCTCGAAACTACATCATACCAATCGTTACCGCTATCGTTAATGATGGGTATAAACGGTGCTTTATTTCTTCAGCCTATAGCAAATTATGCTCATGAAGAAGTTATGGAAAATGTATTCTCACGCTTTTTAGTGAAAAAAAATATGGGCGGGCTCATGATAACTGAACCCGACTATGGGTCGGATGCACTACGAATGCAGACGGGCTTTATACACGACGATAGTAATAAAGTTTACAAAATTGATGGGCTTAAACACTGGGCCGGACTTACCGGATGGGCCGACTTTTGGCTCATAACTGCCAGAGGTGCAGATAAAGACGGTGAATTAGGTAGAGATATCGGGTTTTTCGTTCACGATAGCTCTAATGGAGGTATAGAAGTACTAGAGTACTACAAGAATTTGGGACTGTATATGCTCCCGTATGGCCGAAATAAAGTAAATATTGAAGTTCCAGAAAATTATCGGCTGCAGCCAAAAACTACCGGAGTTACAATGATGCTCGACATTCTGCATCGAAGCAGGCTTCAGTTTCCCGGAATGAGTACAGGCCATCTGAATCGAATGCTCGATGAAGCACTCGATCACTGTAAGCAGAGAATGGTTGGTGGTATGAGCCTGTTCAACTACGATCAGGTGAAAGAGCGGCTTGCCAGGTTACAGTCGTACTTCACGGTTAGTTCTGCAATGAGTTACTTTACCAGCATGAATGTTCCATTAGACCATAATACTGCCCGAATGGATGTCGCGGCTAATTCAATAAAATCAGTCGTTACCGATTACATGCATGAAGCGTCTCAATCGCTTATGCAGCTTGTTGGGGCAAAGGGGTATCGACTCGATCATATTGCCGGACGAGCCATGGTAGACAGCCGGCCGTTCCAAATTTTTGAAGGATCGAATGATATACTATATCAGCAGATTTCTGAGTCGGTTCTTAAAATGATGAGGAAGGGCAAAGAAAATAATCTCTACAACTTTCTGAAAAATTACAGCCTCACTGAAAATGCTGCTGAGTACTTTAAAGATAACCTCGACTTTGAGATAGATTATAAGCTACCGCAGAGAAAACTTGTGCAGCTTGGACAAGCAATAGGAAGAATGGTATCCATGAACATGACCATGAAACTTGGAGAAACCGGATTCAACAGCGACATGGTTGCAAATTCACTTAAAGTAATCCGCGAAGAGATTCAACAGTGCATAAGTTCTTACACCTATAACGAAAGCCCGATGATGATAGAGGAGTATGGAGATGACAGTTCCTGGCTCCGCTATGTAAAAGATTGAATTTTTTGAAAGGGGCAACGAAAACAACTTACATCCTATGAAAAAACTGGTAGTACTGACCGGTGCCGGCGTAAGCGCTGACAGCGGTCTGGCTACATTTAGGGATTCAGGAGGCCTCTGGGAAGGGTACAGTATTGAGGAAGTTGCCTCGATCGACGGTTACTTAAGAGACCGGGGAAAAGTTCTCAGCTTCTACAACATGCGCCGAGAACAGGCTTCAAAGGCTCAGCCTAATGATGCTCATAAATCAATCGCCCATCTTGAAAAGCACTTCGATGTGACCGTTATTACACAAAATGTAGATGATTTGCATGAAAGAGCCGGTTCAAAAAAGGTTATTCATCTTCATGGCTTACTCAGGCAGGCAAAAAGTGAAAAGGACGACTCCATCATATTAGACATCGGAGCAAATCGGATAGAGGTTGGTGATACAGCACCAGATGGAGCTCAGCTTAGGCCCAACATTGTATGGTTTGGAGAGCCCGTACCGATGATAGAAACTGCGGCGATGGAAGTTTCCAGTGCCGACATTTTTTTGGTAATCGGTACATCGCTGGCGGTTTACCCGGCGGCCGGCCTCGTAAATTACTCACCGACGGGAATACCAAAGTACATTATTGATCCGTCTGTTCCAGAACTATACAATTACGATGGCTGGAGCCATATCCGGAAGAGAGCTGCTGTTGGCATGCCCGAACTTTCGAAAAAATTATCAGAACTTTATAATGACTAAGAAAGCGACAGAAAAAGAGAAGGAAGCTCTTGAGAAGTATCTAATCCAGTTTTTAAATATTGAAAAGCAGTTTCCGCTTTTACCCGGAATTTCGAATGAGGACTCGATGGCGGGCATCATGGGACTTTCAGGTAATGAGCTAAAGAAGCTGCGAGATATGTTCAGGCAAAATGCGAAAGAGGCTGCCCTTGAGCTGCTCAAGGAAGATGATATAACCGATTGGGTCGATAAACTGCCGTTTAATCAAACCGATACAATCATTGCGGTGGGCGATTCTTCAACTGATGATTTACAGGGATGGTTTTCAATCTTTGAGCACATCCTGAATATTACCGTGCCTGAGGCAGATTTCACCTTTATTAATGCAGGCATATCCAACAATACCACCTCTGAGGCATTACGGAGATTTCACCGCGATGTATTGTGCCACGAACCTGACTGGATAATTATCCACCTTGGCCTGTTCGATACTATCCGGCCGGATTTTATGCCCGGACGAACTCTGCTGCCGATTTCTGAAACGTGGGAAAATCTTGCAACGATAGAGGATTCCATCAAAACCGTAACCGAAAATCCTCCGATCTGGATATCGCCTGCGCCCGTAATTTCGGGCCTGCTAGATGAAATGGAGCTGTTTGATTTCGGGATTGATGAAAAAGACCTGTCTCAGGTTCGTCAGATCCTGCTTGGAAAACAGGGCTATATTGTTGATCCCCTCGGCAAACGAATGGGATCGCCGCCCGAAGCGTGGTACTATTTGAGTGACGGCATCAATCCCTCACTCTCCGGACACGTTAATACCGTACGTGAGCTGATAAAAACATTGGCTACGACAAAAGAGAAATAAACTAAGCGAAGCAATCAGCAGTACCGTGCAAAGTATCAGAATCGCTTATTCAATGAAAGGATCCCCATAACAGGTTCGGGATTTAATGATAGAGCATCGGCGGAAAACTGCTTCTGAAAAATCATCTCCGGCCGCAGGAATCCAACCTCAAAGTTTCCGGATTCAAATTGAATCAGCGAATTTCGCTGAAGTAAACTGGACGATGAGATGAAGTCGCGGTTTCGTTCGGCGAAAACAAAACTGTCGAGAAGGCCAAAACCAAAACCTGCCCACGCACCTATACCCGAGCCGTACTGAAGGCCACTAATAATAGGCCGATTGGCTACAAGCATAACAGCTGTTCCAATCAGGGCACCACCGGCGGCTCCGTAAAATGTGTCGAGCAAAATAATGATGGAAGAGTTACTGCCATCGTTAAAAGTGCCTGAAATAAAAAACTGCTGTCCGGTGGGCAGTGTGACTACATCGTAAAGTGCTACTGCAGCACCTCCAAGAATACCCGCGCCGAGTCCTATTCGCATAGGTGTAAGATCGCCGCTATTACTGAGTGCCATAGTGGCTCCGCCAAGAATACCGCCTGTAAGTGCCCCGTTTAGAGTATTACCCCCGAGCAGCTGAGCGGTTTGGGCAACTGTTTGATCTGTAGTTGAGATAATGAGAAAGAAAGTCGTAACAACGAGTAAAATGAATCTCTTCATAAGGTATGTGTGTTCGGTTTTATCTAAAGCCTAAGTTATCAATAAATAGCAATGAATTCATGGCAGTATGCTACCCGGGATTACCGAGTGTAACCGGTAGAATTTGCCCATTATAAATGTGATGTCCGTTAAGGATAAAGTCAGAAATGTAAGCCCCCATTTCTGAAGCCAAAACCGGGGCATTAAATCCGGGAAATGCCTGCTCAAGCATTTCGGTTTGCACGGCACCAAGGCAAAGGCTATTGCACGCAACGTTATATTCGGCAAGTTCGGCGGCAAGGCATTCACTCAAAACTGAAAGGGCGCCTTTGGTTGCACTGTATGCAGACAATCCCGGAAATTTGCTGCTCCCCTGGAAACCACCCATGCTGCTGATACAAAGTATATGAGCTCTATCCGAGAAAAAGCTTTTCAAAGCTCTGGTAAGCCTGACAGGCCCCATTAAATTCACCATAAACTGTTTTTCCCAATCCTCGTCAGTGAGCTCCATAAATGGCTTATTAATGAGCAGCCCTGCATTATGAATGATGGCATCAACGGTCAAACTATTGTTTTTAAGATGGCCAACCAGCTCTTTTCCAGCATTTTTCCCGGTAATGTCCATTGGCAGGGCAAAAACCAGTTCCGGGTTTTCGTCTTTAAGCTGATTCAAATTAGCTTCACTCCTGGCTATGGCGGTCACACGGTGGCCTTTCTGTGCAAGAATCCGTCCAGTTTCCCGTCCTATTCCTTTACTGGACCCGGTAATAATGATGTGTTTCTGAGACATATTGTTATTAACATTAAAAAGTTATGGTGATGGAAAAAATATCTATTTACGGAATTGTAATTTTGCGATTGGTAGCGCTTTTTTCTTTTCTTTAGGCGGATTTTATAAGCAAAAATACGTGTTCATCACAGAGTACCGGTTAAAGAATAATGAATTCAGAAACAGATCTCATGAATATTGAGAAGATCATCCCGGAAAACATCAAAAAGCTTAAACCTTATGTTGCCGGAAAAACGATCGACGAGGTTAAAAACCAATATGGGCTCAAAACAATTTCGAAGTTAGCATCAAATGAAAACAGGCTCGGCTGCAGCCCGCTTGTGAAAGATGCGGTAATTGAGGCGCTTGACCGGATTCAGGATTATCCTGACCCGGTTGCCGGAAAACTCCGAAAAACCCTTGCCATTAAAAACGGGGTGAGTGAGGATGAGGTGCTATTGGCGGCGGGTTCAGAAAGTATAATTTCTCTTTTATGCAGAACATTTTTCGACACTGAAGAAAATGCCGTAACTGCGAATGTTACTTTTGTAGGCTTCTATGTTCAGGCCGGCGTGAAGGGTGTGGAAATCAAAAGAGTGCCGGTAACAGATAATTATGGGTTTGATGTAAACGGAATGCTAGCCGCCATCGACGAACGTACAAAAATGGTTTATCTGGCTAATCCAAACAACCCTACGGGAACCTGTCTTACTGCCGATGAATATCGAAAACTTGTTGACGGAGTGCCGAAAAACGTGCTATTGATTGCTGATGAAGCCTACTATGAATATGCAGCATCTAATCCGAATTATCTCTCGGCACTTAAATACAGACGAAGTAATGTAATTGTGCTAAGAACTTTTTCAAAAGCGTATGGCCTTGCCGGCCTTCGTATCGGGTATGCCATAGCAGACAAAGGCTTGATAAAGGAAATGATGAAAACCAAACTGACCTTTGAGCCGACATCAACTGCTCAAGCCGCTGCACTTGCGGCACTGCAAGACCAGGCTTTTCTGGAGAATAGTATAGATGTGGTTACGAAGGGCAGGGAACGGCTCTATCATTTTTTTGACCGTATGGGTGTGAAATATTGCAAATCGGAATCGAATTCGGTAATGATGATTCTTGAAAATGAAGATAAAGCAATTGAATTCACTCAGAGAATGTTGGAAAAGGGTGTTATTTTGAGACGCATAAACGCATTTGGACTTCCAAATTGTGTGAGAATTACCGTTGGCACGGAGAAAGAGATGGAGCACTTTGAAACAGCGTTCAGACATAGCATAAGCATTTAAATTAACGGACTTCACAAAAAAAGATGAGCAGTAAGAAAGGAAACAAGGAAACCTTCGATTGGGAAAAAGTCGCGGATCTAATGCATTTATCACGCGCTATCGATGAAATTGAAGAGAGTGAACTCGTTCCCGCCAAAAAGATACTGTATCAGTTTTCGGCCCGAGGCCATGAGCTTGCACAGATACTTCTGGGGCAGCACCTGACCCACCCGCACGACTCAGCCAGCGCATATTACAGGTCGAGGCCATTGATGTTAACTCTTGGATTGACTCCGGAAGACGCTATTGCAACAGGAATGGCGAAATCGGGCGGATATAGTGACGGAAGAGACATTGGTGTTGTTTGTAACATGCCAAACAAAGAGGGCGTTAAGGTTCTGCCAATGGCCGGTGATGTGGGGTCGCAATACACACCCGCTGTTGGGTGGGCTCAGGCCATTGAATACAGAAAAAACATTTTGAAAGACGATGCTTATTCTGAAGCCATTTCAGTGATACTTGGTGGCGACGGATCCGTTGCTACCAATGGTTTCTGGTCGGCTCTTACCATGGCAACGACTCTGAGCCTGCCGGTTCTATTTTTTATTGAAGACAACGGGTACGGTATTTCTGTGAGCAGTGATTTTCAAACACCGGGCGCGAACATTGCCAAGAATCTGTACTCCTTTAAGAATCTGAGAATTTTTGACGGTGACGGAACCGATCCTGAAGAAGCACTCAAGCTTATCGGCCAATCGGTAACCTATGTAAGAGGCAGAAAAGGCCCGGCATTGATCCGGCTTACGGTGCCACGTCTGAACGGCCACTCGTACCAGGATAATCAGGCATATAAGGATGAGAAACTCCTGAAACAGGAACAGAAGCGGGATCCGCTGACCAGGCTTAAAAAGTTTATGGTTTCCAAGCTTATGTATGAGAAAGAGTGGAATGAGCTGGAGCAAAAAAATCAAAAAATCGCGGAAAAAGCTGCCGAAGATGCATGGAACCGTTCCGACCCGGATCCGAAAGCGATCACCGACTATGTAATGTTTGAAGATACCGATGAGGTTCAGCAGGTTGGAGGACTCTTGGCTGAGGGAGTTGAATTTTCGGCAGGTTCGGAAACGGCAAGTTCTGAAAAGCAGCGGATCAATATTGTGGAAGGCGTGCGGCGGGCAATGGATGTGGAGCTTGGCCTGAACGACCGCCTGGTGGTATTCGGTGAGGATGTAGGAGCAAAAGGTGGTGTTCATGCAGCCACTATGGGCCTCCAGACGAAATACGGCAGTGAAAGGGTATTTGATACAAGCCTTTCTGAAGAAGGCATCATAGGGAGAGCTGTGGGCATGGCGTATGCCGGACTGATGCCGGTAGCCGAAATTCAGTTTAGGAAATATGCCGATCCGGCAACGGAGCAGATCAAAAATACGGGCACCATCCGCTGGAGAACCGCTAATCGTTTTGCCGCACCCATGGTGATTCGGATGCCGGGAGGATTTGCCAAGTGCGGCGATCCATGGCACAGTGAATCGAACGAGGTGTTTTTTGCACATATCGTTGGTTGGCAGGTGGCATACCCCAGTAACGCAGAAGATGCGGTGGGGCTGCTCAGATCGGCTATGAGAAGCAACAACCCCACCATCTTCTTTGAGCACAGGAACCTTCTCGACTCTAAATATGCACGAAAACCTTATCCCGGCGATGAATTTGTGGTGCCGTTCGGAAAGGGTAAAATTTTAAGGAAGGGAGATGATCTTACGGTTATTACATGGGGGGCGATGTGTGAGCGGGTTGAACAGGCAGCTGAAGTATCGGCTCGTAGCGTCGAAATTATTGACCTTCGTACCATTTCACCGTGGGATAAGGAGCTGGTTTTTGACTCTGTGAAAAAAACGAACAGGTGTTTGATTGTTCATGAGGATACCCGTACTGCCGGCTTTGGCGCAGAAATTGCTTCCGCTGTATCCGGCCAAATGTTTCGATACCTGGATGCTCCCGTACAAAGAATCACGATGCCCGATATCCCCATGCCCTACAACGTTAAACTGATGAAGAGTGTGTTGCCTTCAGTCTCACAAATAGCTGATAAAATTGAAGATATAGTATCTTATTGAGAGGTAGGTTCGTAAATTTCGATTATTTTATATTTACAAATAGTTCTGCTTTAAATCTCTTACATTACGCCGGTGACGAGTTGAAAAACCAGAGAGAACTTTATCATAATTATCAGCGGCTCAATGCGTATTGGCACAAAATTACTGCTCAGCTTTCTGATTGTTGCATTCCTTGTCTTGATTACGGGAAGCCTCTCGTACTATTTTAGCAACGAGATCAAGAATAACCTCATTCGTGAAAGCGGCAACACTGCAACTCAATTGCAAACGCTCACAGAAATGTCTGTGCAGCTTCAGAATTCTCTGCTCTACACCAGGAATTATCTTACTGAGTCGGCCAAGAGGCGGGCCGGAGATCAGTCGCTTGCCGTTTCTGCTCAAATTCGACAATCAGAGCAAATGGCGCTTGAAAGCCTCGACAGGTTTAACATTGAGCTGGACGAACTATCCCGAAAATACCTGGAGGAGAGGCCTGAACCGTCAGATACTGAAAATTATTCATCAGGTATAATTTCCCTTACAGACTCGCTCAAGAGGTCATTTTCATTTTATGAAACATTGGTAAGGGAAATCTTTGATTTGGAGCGCGAAACAATGTTCGGGGATGAAATGTTTAATGTTACCATCGAGCCTTATTTCCGCAACACATTGCTTCCCAAGCTTCTGCAATTACGAACTTCGTACAATGAGCAGGTAGATGTTCAGCTTGCAAGCCTGCAGATCAGGGCGGAGGAAACGGTTCTGAGAATCATCTTTTATTCGGTTCTCTCATTTGTGATGTCGCTGTTGCTCGCATTTTTAGTCTACCGATCGATCACTAAACCTGTAAAAGAGCTTACCGATACAGCCAGGCAGCTTGGCGATGGTGATTTAAGTCAGCGTATTGAGCTAAATACCGGCGATGAACTTGCCAAACTCGCGAATACGTTCAATAAAATGGCTGAAAATCTAAGTAAGAGCATGGTTTCCCGAAGCTATGTAAATAACATAATTCAGTCGATGGGAGACATGCTTTTTGTGACAGGTCCGGATGGAGATATCGAGTTGATCAATCAAACGGTGATGGATAAACTGGAGTATCTTAGCGAAGATCTGAAAGAAGAAAGCTTCTGGTTTTTAATATCCGGAGAGGAACGGGAATATCTTAAAGAGATTGTTGAATCCGGTAACGGAAGCGGTACTCCAATTGAAACCCGTCTGGTCACAAAGTTTGGAAACGTTATACCCGTAAACCTTTCTTACACGATTCTTTCCGGAAACGGAAATGAGATGAACAGAATTTTCGTGGCAAGTGATATTTCGACGCTGAAAGAAGCTGAGCAAAAAATCAGTGATTCACTAAAGGAAAAAAATGTGTTGCTCGCTGAGATTCATCACCGAGTAAAGAATAACCTGGCGGTGATCTCCGGACTCATAGAGATGCAGTTGTGGAATATCGAAGAAGAAGAGAGCAAAACCATACTGCGCGACAGCCAGCTGCGAATCCAGTCAATCGCCCTGGTTCACGAAAAATTATACGAGACGGATAATTTTGCAGAGGTCAAAATTTCGGAATACATAAAAGAACTGGTACACGGCATTTCGGAGTCGTTTAGCAATCCCAATGCGGAAATCAATTTGCATTTCGACTGTGAGGACATCAAAATGAATATTAACCAGGCGATACCTTTCTCACTTCT
>PWWL01000382.1 GCA_003561515.1 Balneolaceae bacterium | reverse complement strand
TGGTTGTTATCGGCCTGAAAGACAATGTAGTGCTGTATAAAAAAATCAACGACTACAACAGACTTGTCGATGATCCCATTTACTTCAATCCTGATGAACAAACCGATCTGGATCTGAAGAATAAAGGCTGGCACGTGATTAAGCAGCACTTCCTGAAGGATATGTACAGCTCTCTGGAAAAATTCTCTGAAAAAGGTGAGGGCAAGGTATCAAATAACCTCAGCGAAATTGTAGAAGCCACGGTTATGGGTCGGTCTCATACCGTATTCATCTCTCGTAATGAAAAGAAGTGGGGCTTCTACGATGATGAAAATCAGACCGTGCACTACAGCAGTAAGCCCGGAAGCAAAGATGTAGAGCTATTGAATTGGTTGTCCATCACGGCGCATAAGAAAGGCAGCAAGGTCTACATGTTGCCAAAAGAAGAAATGCCGATGCACTCAACCGTAGCTGCAGAATACAGGTTCTGAGATTAAGCCTTTCAACAGAAATCCCACGAAAGGGCGCCTTTACACCCGTTAAAAGGCGCCCTTTTTTATTATCGGAACTGATAAAAGCACTTGGCATGATAAAAATTGTTTATAAGCGAGGTTTCGTTTCTGTGATTGAGCCGAAATGGTTACTATAATACTCCTTATACGCTAAACGATTCTAAAACCCTTCTGCTACAATGAAATCTACGTTATTATCTATCTGCCTGATGCTGGCTGCATCGATGCCGGCGCTCTCACAGGTACAGCTCGATTACTACCTCCCCGATGGAACTAACTACAATCCAGACATACCTAAACCTTCCGAGATAATTGGCCATGAAGTTGGTGAATGGCATATCACGCACGATAGACTTGTTTTTTACATGTATGCATTGGCCGATGCTTCGGATCGTGTTACCATTCAGGAATATGCCAGGTCTCACGAAGGGCGCCCTCTTCTGCTGCTCACCGTTACCTCCCCCGAAAATCATGATTCTATCGAACGAATCAAGGAAAACCACCGCTTGCTGCGCGACCCGGATCGTTCGGGCGACCTGAACCTCGAGAACATGCCTGTGATTGTGAATCTGGGCTATAGCGTACATGGAAATGAGCCCAGCGGCTCCAATGCGTCTATGCTATCAGCATACCACTACGCGGCAGCCGAAGGTGATGAGATTGAGGAATTGCTGAGCAACACTGTAATCCTGATTGATCCATCCCTGAATCCCGATGGACTTCAGCGATTCTCGACATGGGTGAACTCACACAAGAGCCACACCATCAACACGGATCCGGCGAGTCGCGAATTTCGTGAAGTGTGGCCAAACGGAAGAACCAACCACTACTGGTTCGACCTAAATCGCGACTGGATGCCGGTGGTGCATCCCGAAAGCCGTGGCCGGATAAAGATGTTCCACGAGTGGAGGCCGCACGTACTCACCGATCATCACGAAATGGGCACCAACGCAACCTACTTTTTTCAGCCGGGAATTCCTTCTCGTACGCATCCCCTCACCCCACAGCGAAACCAGGATTTGACGGCCGCTCTTGCCGAGTATCATGCCGATTACCTGAACGATGTACAGGTGCTTTACTATACAAAAGAAGTGTTTGATGACTTTTACTACGGAAAGGGTTCAACCTACCCCGATATTTTCGGATCTATCGGCATTTTGTTTGAACAGGCCAGTTCGAGAGGTCACGCCCAGGAGAGCGTGAATGGAGTTGTGGAATTTCCGTTCACCATCCGAAACCAGTTTCTCACTTCGCTTTCAACTGTTGATGGTTCTTATGAGCTGAGGATGGAGCTTCATAATAACATGCGCGAATTTTACCGCGAAATGAGACGCGAGGCGTCGAGAAACAACATCAAGGCAATTGTGGTGGGCGACTCCTACGATCAGGGACGCAACTTTCACTTTGCCGACCTGATGAGCCATCACAATGTGGAGATGTATGAATTGGCGCGGGATTTTGATCACGACGGCAAGCAGTTCCGCCAGGGACGTGCATGGGTAATCCCTAAAGAACAGACCGAGTACCGGTTTATTGAGGCGATGTTTGAGCGGCGTACTGAGTTTGAAGACAGCCTTTTCTATGATGTGTCCACCTGGACTTTGCCACACGCATTCAACCTGCCGTTTGCCGAACTGACTCAGCGCCAGTTCAGCAGCAACCTGCTTGGTGACAGGGTGGTACAGCCCGAGCTTTCCGAAGGAGAAGTGGTGGGCGGCAGAAGCCGATACGCCTACGCGTTTGAATGGGATGAGTATTACGCTCCGAGAACCCTTTACAGGCTGCAAAACATGGGCCTTCGCACCAGGGTTGCCGCAAGGCCTTTTCAAACCATTACCACCCGCGGTGTCAGGGAGTTCAGCTACGGAACCATACTTGTGCCGCTTGGCATTCAGGATGTGAATGAAATGGAGATATTTGATCTGCTCCAGGAAGCCGCACGCGAAGATGGCGTTACCATTTACAGTCTTAGCACGGGCCTGTCTACAGACGGCATCGACCTCGGCAGCCCGAACATGAACAATCTCACAAAGCCATCGGTGGCCATTCTGGGAGGGCGCGGCGTCAGCAACCTCGAGGTGGGCGAAATCTGGCACCAGTTCGATCAGAGGTACCACATGCCGATTACCATCATCGACAAGGATCGCGTGGCTAATGTAGACCTTTCGAGATATAACACGATTATCATGGTGAACGGAAACTACG
>PWWL01000191.1 GCA_003561515.1 Balneolaceae bacterium | reverse complement strand
GCGGAATCCATCCGGGACCGTGGCGAATGAAAGCCGCACACGCAGTCCGAATGTACGGGAGCAATCGTCGCCCCGAAACCATCACTCAAACGCTTGGCAAACCGGGGGCGTCCATGTACGCAATGACGGTGCCCCGGTTGCGCGAAGGGGGCGCGGGTCGAGCGGTTGCTCCGGGCCGGAAAGTCGCCGTCGGGCGTCCGGGCTTTCGCTCCGGAGATATTTTGGTCTACAATTAGTTTCGTCTGCGGGTGCCCGACAATGCCCGCACACCGTTCTGGAAGAGATCTGCGATCGCGAGTCGATTGGCAGACGCCGAAGGCGCAACATCCGCCCGGAATCGCTCAGGCTACAGGACCGGAACGGTGCAGGAGACACACTCTGGAGAGCGGCCGGAAACGGCCCACCGAAGGGGGCGGTCACGCAGTCCGACAACGGGCTGACGCGACGCAAACTCTCAGGTTTCAGGACAGAGGGGCGGCTGGCAGATTATCCCTGCTGGCCGCCCTTTTTTTATGCCCGGCGCACGGCGACCGGGCCTCGCGGTTCCACCGGCGGCTGCCGGCGAATCGACCACGAAACGGACGCAAGGCGAGAATCACATGACGACGTTGAAGACAACTCCGCTCCATGCCGCGCATCAGCGCGCGGGGGCCAAGCTGGTCGATTTCGCCGGTTGGGAGATGCCGCTGCATTACGGCTCCCAGATGGAGGAGCACAAGCGGGTGCGCGAATCCGCCGGCATGTTCGATGTCTCGCACATGCAGGTCGTGGATATCCACGGCCCGCAGGCCCAGGCCTTCCTGCGCTATCTGCTGGCCAACGACGTGGCCAAGCTGAAGACCGAGGGTCGCGCGCTGTACAGCTGCATGTTGAACGAGGCCGGCGGCGTGATCGACGACCTGATCATCTACTGGACCGGTGGCGATACCTACCGCGCGGTGGTCAATGCCGCGACGGCCGAGGGCGACATCGCTCACATGCAGGCGGTCGCGAAGGACTTCGACGTGAACGTGGAGCCGCGCCCGGAGTTCGCCCTGATTGCGATTCAGGGGCCGCAGGCGGTAGAGAAGACCCTGCCGCTGTTGCCGGCCGATCTGCAAAATGCGGGGGATCTCAAGCCGTTTTCCGCGGTCTGGAATGACAAGTGGTTTGTCGCCCGCACGGGCTACACCGGCGAAGACGGCTTCGAGGTGATGCTGCCGGCGGAGGAGGCCGACGGTTTCTGGGAGAAGCTGAAGGCCGCCGGCGTGCACCCCATCGGCCTCGGCGCGCGCGACACCCTGCGCCTGGAGGCCGGCATGAATCTCTACGGCACGGACATGGACGACCAGACCAATCCGCTGACCGCGAACCTTGGCTGGACCATCGCGCTGAAGGATGCCGAGCGGGACTTCATCGGCCGCGCGCCGATCGAGCAGTCGAAGGCCGAGGGCGTGAAGGAACGCATGGTCGGGTTGGTGCTGGACGGTCGCGGGGTGCTGCGTGGCGGCACCCGCATCGAGACCGAGGCCGGTGACGGCGTGGTCACCTCCGGCAGTTTCTCGCCCAGTCTGGGCGTGTCGGTCGCGTTCGCGCGGATCCCGGCCGGGGTCGAGGCCGAGCAGCTGCACGCGGACATCCGCGGACGCAAGCTGCCGGTGCGTGTGGTCAAGCCGGTGTTCGTCCGCAATGGCGAGCCGCAGATCGAGCTGCCGGGCGCCGGATAGTGCACATTTCCAGTGCGCAGTGACTACACTGCGGCTGCGGGTTCAATCGAGATAAGGAAGACGTCATGAGCGAAGCACCGAAGGATCTGAAGTACACCAAAAGCCACGAGTGGGTGCGCAGCGAGGCCGACGGCAGCGTGACCGTGGGCATTACCGACCACGCGCAGGAACTGCTGGGCGACCTGGTGTTCGTCGAGGCCCCGGAAGCCGGCAGCAGCATTGAGGCCGGCACGGCCTGCGCCACCGTGGAATCGGTCAAGGCCGCCTCGGATATCTATGCGCCGATCTCCGGCGAGGTGACCGAGGTCAATGAGGACTTGGCGGACAGCCCCGAGAAGGTCAACGAGTCGCCCTTCGAGGACGGCTGGCTGTTCAAGGTGCAGCCCTCGGATGCCGGCGAGCTGGACGCCCTGATGGACGCGGATGCCTATGCCGCGCACGTCGAGGCCGAATCCTGAGCGTAGCCGTGCTTTACCGGTCCCGGCCGTGTCCGGCCGGGACCCAACCGAAGTTCGCCGCAATCGGCGAAAGCGAGACCTGACATGCCGTTTATCCCGCATACCGAAGAAGACATCCGTGCCATGCTCGAAAGCATTGGCGCCGAATCCGTCGAGGACCTGTTCGACGAGATTCCCGCCGACCTGCGTTCGCCGCCGCTCACGGGGATTCCCGAGGGCGAGAACGAGATGGGCATCACCCGCCTGATGCAGGAGCGGGCCGCGAAGGACGGCATGCCATCGAATTTCATCGGGGCCGGTGCCTACGAGCACCATATCCCGGCCGCCGTGTGGCAGATCGCCACCCGCGGCGAGTTCTACAGCGCCTACACGCCGTACCAGGCCGAGGCCAGCCAGGGCACGCTGCAGCTGATCTACGAATATCAGACGATGATCAGCCGCCTGACCGGGATGGAGGTCTCCAACGCCTCCCTGTACGACGGCGCCTCCGCCCTGGCCGAGGCCGTGCTGATGGCGGTGCGCGTGAATCGCCG
>PWWL01000273.1 GCA_003561515.1 Balneolaceae bacterium | reverse complement strand
TTAAAAGACCTTAAAGCGTCCGTAGGTCCTTTAAGCGTCTATTTGCCAACGAACTCGTAACGATTGAAGGACTTTCGCTTCGCTACAGACGCTTCAATGTTACTTAATAATTCAACCGCTAATCGCGTTCTCAAGACTCACTACTAATCTTTCCTCAACAAAAACTGCGCCACCGCTGCCAGAACAATGGCGTGATGTACGGTTCCGCTGCGCACCAGGTCGAGAAATTCATCAAGTGGGAGTGTCTGTACTGCAATATCTTCGGTTCCATCTGTCTTTTGGCTTCCCGTGAACTCGCATTCCGTGGCCAGGTACAGGTGGGTGAAATTGCTCAAAATGGCAGGATTTGAGCTTGTTTTCCCAATCAGCTCCCAGTGGTCAGAACTGCACCCGGTTTCTTCAAGAAGTTCCCTTTTGGCGGCTTCGAGAGGAGTCTCACCCTCATCCATCATTCCGCCAGGCAGTTCGAGCGTTGTTTCATCAACGCCAACCCGGTACTGTTCCACCAGTACGATTTGCTTATCCGCAGTGAGGGCGATGACGTTGATCCACTCAGGTGCTTTCAGAACATAAAAAGGGTGGTCGATTATCTGACCGGGAGCATCAAGAGAAAATTCGTGCAGATCGAAAATGGGAGTTTCAAAGACTTTCTTATCTTTGACAACTTGCCATTTGGGCTTTGTAAATGAAAAAGTATCAGACATCAGAAAATTAGGTTTATGGATAGGCGTTTAGAAATTACAAAAGAGTCGTACAGCAACGAAAAAGAACTCAACGATCTGGTGAATCGTGCCTGCGACCTGATGGAGTTAATTTATGATGAGGGGGATTATCCAAAACTGATGGTAAAGCGCTCCTGGTCGGAACACAATCCGATTATAACCGGAGAAATGGCGCTGCCTCACACCTACCGCTGGTACCTTTCGCGTGAAATGAAGAAACTGGTACAAAAAGATGCTGAGATTAAAATTTTTCCATCCCGGCCCCGGGTAGCCATGAATGATCCTGTCTTGTTCGATAATGCGGATGAAGACGAGTGGGACATCACCCAGAAGAAGCTTTTCCTGTTTAGTCCCGAGAGGATCGATATCTCACTGAACCGCCTCGAGCACTACACCGGCACACGGCCTGAGGATTTTCAGCGCTACATCCTCTTCACAAACTATGATATGCACGTGGATGTGTTCACAAAAATGTTCCCCGATTGTGTGCTGCCGGGCCGTAAGGTGCAGATGCCGGCTTATCACCACAAACTGCCCGACAATAAGGGTTTTACCCTGGTGAACATAGGTGTGGGTCCATCGAATGCCAAAACCATCTCCGATCATGTGGCCGTGCTGCGGCCCGATGCGCTTGTGATGGTAGGGCACTGCGGAGGACTTAGGAACCATCAGGAGATCGGTGATTTCGTACTCGCCGCCGGCTTTATGCGCGAAGACAGGGTTCTAGACGACCTGCTTCCTCTCAACATCCCGATCACGCCCAATCATCTACTGAACGTATACCTGAAAGAGGTGCTCGATCGGTACGATCGCAACTACCGGCTGGGAACGGTATTCACAACGGCCAACCGGAACTGGGAATTTATCAAGAAGAGAACGGTGGAGCAGATTCACATCAGCCGGAGCTTGGCCGTGGATATGGAATCTGCTACGGTTGCCACCAACGGATACCGCTACCGGGTGCCGTTTGCCACGCTGTTATGCGTAAGCGACAAGCCGCTTCACGGAAAGCCAAAACTTTCGGGCGCGGCACAAAGCTTCTATGAAAACTCGAAAGAGCTGCATCTCAAGATCGTGATCGAAGCCCTTGAGATGAGCAAAGCCAACAATCCCGAGGGGCTGCCCAATTCAAGCATTCGTGCCATCAACGAGCCGCTGATGGGGGGTGCGGAGTGATGATTTATTATTTGCGATGGATGATTTGTGATTTTTGAACTTCTGATTGAGTGATCTGTTTTTTGGGCTCTATATCAATTCGTGTCCCATAGGAATGCCTTTGGCATGGTTGGATCTATTTTATTCAGAGTTCGATGTGCTTTTATGATTTATATAAAACTATGATGCAGGTCAATGCATTTGGAAAACTTTCATTTGATGGCTGATAAATACTTTGAAGGCCGGACGTTCACTGGCCTTGGAATTGTGAGCGAGCCGTTTAGGGATGGCAGAGCGCATGGGATTGCTTGTAAATAGCATATCGCTTCGCGTTCAAAAGATGAGCGGATCGATCTGTGATTGCAAGCTATAAGACATATGGACCATTGCTATTTACATCCCAAAGCGGTGCCAGACCTGCGAGTGAGCCTAAAGCCAAACCATGAGGTGATTTTACTTCTTGGTTTGTTACGACCAATTTTAATAAATATTTAATGTATACGGCCTTTGACAGTTGACACCGGAATATTCCTCTATTTTTCAATGGTCCAAGACCAATCTGCCGTAATTAATCTTACACAAATCTCTAAACATTGTGCCAATTTAATGATCCACTGGTGCGCGTTCCCAACGGGAGGCGGGACACTTCAAGTTTATCTTGGATAGAGATCCTTCGACTTCGTCCTTCGCAAAAGCGCCGAAGGTCATGACAGTGTTTTTCTGTCGGGACCGTAGCCGAAGGATCTCCCACCATAAGGCAACTAGTGTCCCGGATGCTCGGAATCGTTCACCCTCATCAACAGGTCTTTTGATAATCAATGAAAGATGAAC
>PWWL01000315.1 GCA_003561515.1 Balneolaceae bacterium | reverse complement strand
GTTCCCGGAAAAAGAATGAAAGTGACCTTATCGAGCGATCACCGGGTGGTAGATGGCGCTAAAGCTGCTGAGTTTTTGAACACGCTGCGCCAGATGCTTGAGAACCCACTTGCGATGCTTCTTTAGTGATAATCACTTTTCATATTTAAAAAGCCGGTACTTTTTCAGTGCCGGCTTTTTTTTAATTATGGTTCCGGGTATAGTAGATACTGCTTATGCGAGGGCTTTTTTGTGCCGAGAACAGCGTTCTAGAATTGGATAAAAAAAAAGATTAAAAAAATTTAACTCTTCAGAGAGCCTGCCGATAACGGATTTATGAGACTAATACTCTTAAATCTTGTGGCAGATGTGTGAATACCAACCTTTTAAAAAGCCGGATTTGAAACGTTCTGGCACTGTTTTGTTTTTTGTCATTTTGGTCGCGGTAACCATCTCTGATAAAGCAAAAGCACAACGTGCGGCAACTGCTGTGATGGAAGTAAGGGTTGAAGTTGTAATGGGAGCTACTGTATCAAGAAGCGATGAAATCGACTTTTTTTACCCGGCAGATAACGAAGTTACATACGGTGAGTTTTCAGTCTATGTTCCTGAAGGAAGTAAACTGCTGGCTACAGCACCGGATTTGGTTGAAATGAAAAATGGCAGCGGTTCATGGTTCATGCACATCAGGATGGATGTGGAGGAGAATGGTGAGGGGCTGCACGTTTTACGTTTTTCTTCTGTCGGCAGTCAGAATTACGCAGAAGGAATGAGCAAGGGTGTGCAAACAGCCCGAATAGAATATATCTAAAGTCCCCATTAAGGTGAGTCCGTGATACGGATTCACCTTATTTTTTTACTTAGTCGAAGATAACTATTTCGGTTACCTCAAGTCCCGCACCTGATACAAGCTCAGTCAGTTCCTGGAGAAATTGAGACCATGCACTGTAAACATTGTTATCAAACAGATGAATAACATCACTACGCCCGACTCTGATTGAGACCCCTCTTCCAGTAGCTTCTTCAATAGCTGCAGTAGTTTCCCGCACATCATCCTCGTTATGATGTTCTCCAAAGTAGATCTGAAAATGTGCTCTGAGTCTGTTTCTGCTTAACGGATCTATGATGATTTGGGGATCATGGATGATGTCTTTATTGGCAATTTCATCTCTCAGGTGAACAGCATCGGCGTATCGGGAAACAGGGCCGGCAAATACATTGTGATAGGTTTCGCTCTGATCCATTCTAACAATCGCTTCTAAGCCGTAACGCTCGCGAAAATTATCAGCGTAGTCTCTGTCCTGATCATCGCGCGTATATCGTATTAACGGTATTAAATAGGCAAGCTCACGGTTTTGTCTGAATTCATCATCTCCAGCACATTGCCCTACAATGGCATATTGGTTATAAGGGTCTGTGTTTCTGTATCGCTCTACTGCCGAATATGCCTCTGATAGTGTCCCTACGGGCTCCGTTCTGAGCGCAAACATGTCCGTAATTACATTGTAGTAGAGTTTTATGGGCACACCGAGACGCTCTGCTATAGAATCCGCAAAGCTTTGAGCCAGTGTATGTCCGCCATAACTTCCTACTTGTACCGGATACTCACAATCAAGAAGCGATCGTCCGGGTACTATCGGGTCGATGGGTGTGAGGTCTGTGGGATCATCGACAGGCGCTGCAATATCCCGGAGTTCTTCGTCTTCAAAAATTTCAATAACCCTGACTAAAGCGGTATCAGGCACAAAACTCTCCCTGACAAACTCGGGTGAATCGGCAACCACCATATCAGGGGGCATCATGAAAAAGGTTCTTTCAGGGCGAACTGCCGGCAGTTCAGTATCGGTTTCTTCACTTTCGGGGAGCATAACGCGTGCTATTGGCGGGGAGAATCCGGTAAGATCCATAAATCTGTTGCTCAGATCCGCAACCTCTCCAAGATCAGGGGTGCTTTCACGGCTAACTACCCTGAACCGGTTTTCATCAACCTGAACCAGTGTAAGACGTATGTTTGTAGCCTCTTCCAGCTCAGTGATCAGCTCCATTGCACTGCCAGTATCTGTAAACTCACCCAGCGAAAGGATATACTCATACTCAACAAAATCTGCTGTATCCACATCTTTCAAAGATAGAGTTCCTTCAGGATCATCAACAATTATAAGAGTAAGGAGAGCGTCGGTCATGGCGGACCTTGAAGTGAATGGCCCGGCAAGCACTGGGTAATTGCTGTCTAAGTCGCGAGATTGAGTGGACACCCTGAAATCGGCCAGCGCCCGGAAATGGTTTACTGAAAGCCCGGCCTCTTCACGAGTTGAAAAACTTCCAAGATGGATGTGATATCGGTTTATGAAAGCTCCCGGATCATCACCTTCGCAGCGATCCACGATCCCAAACGGCAGACCATTGAACTCCCCGGCATCAGAAATAAGTGTTTGCAGCTCATTACTGCTCAAAGGCGATGACGTTCTCACAGAATAAAGATCGAGCCGTGAATTGTAGATAACATCAAGAGTTAGGCCGATCTGACTTTCAATGGCATCTGCAGCAGCCAATGATGTTCTGAATTCATCATAAGATCCCAGGTAGGCACTGTAGCTGCAGGTACCAACATCATCCCTGGTGTAGATTCGCCTGTCTTCCTGAAGAAAGTTTGCAGAAATTATCGGTGTATCAACGGGTGGAGGCTGAATATCATCAGGTACGATATTTATACTCAGCCCTTCAACCATATCTCCTTCG
>PWWL01000396.1 GCA_003561515.1 Balneolaceae bacterium | reverse complement strand
TTGGTTTTCGTCTGACCTTCAAACTGCGGTTCGGCAACCTTAACGCTCAGCACACAGGTCATACCCTCACGGAAATCTTCTCCTGATATCTGAACTTTGCTGTTTGCCTTAATGATTTTATTCTTCTCGGCATAGCTTTTAAAGCAGCGGGTGAGAGCCCTTCTGAATCCGGAAATGTGTGTTCCGCCTTCCCTTGTATTGATGTTGTTTACATAGGAGTGCACATTCTCGGTGTAGCTGCTATTGTACTGCATTGCAAGCTCAACAGGAACATTCTCAATTTCACCCTCTATGTAAATGGGCTCCTTCATAATGGAATCGCGGCTTTCATCCAGATATTTCACAAAATCTTTAACGCCACCTGCATAGTGAAACTTCACATTGTAGGTGTCACTGTCGCCGTTTTCTCGTTCATCGACAATTTCGATGGTTATTTGTGGATTCAGGAATGCCAGTTCCCGCATCCTGTCGGCAATAATGTCGAATTTAAATTCGGTAGTTTGCGTGAATATCTCCGGATCAGGCTTGAATGTAATAATGGTGCCTGTTTCCTTTGTTTTACCAACCTCTTTAAGCGGTACCTTGGTCATTCCGCGTTCAAATTCCATTACATAAATTTTACCGTCGCGATGTATTTCAGCGGCAAAGTGAGTAGATAGTGCGTTCACACAGCTAACTCCCACTCCATGCAAACCTCCGGAAACTTTATAGGAATCTTTATCAAATTTTCCGCCTGCGTGCAGTTTGGTAAGTACAACTTCTACGGCCGGCATTTTCAGTTTTGGATGCTCATCAACAGGAATGCCGCGGCCATTGTCAAGAATAGTAATGGAGCCGTCTTTCTTGATATTAACCCTGATAAAATCGCAGTGCCCGGCAAGCGCTTCATCAATCGAGTTATCTACAACTTCATTTATAAGGTGATGGAGTCCGCGCTGAGCAGTATCTCCGATGTACATTGAGGGGCGTTTTCGGACGGCTTCAAGGCCTTCCAGTACCTGAATATTTGACGCTTTATAGTCAGATCCTTTCTTTTGAGCCATAAATGGGGGTTGAGTAATGTTTAAAATAGCCTCTGAGACGCCGAAAAATACGGTTTAAATGAGCAAAATCAAAAAAAGGTATGGTTTTTATTCCCGTCGCGGGAGATAAAGAATATGGAAGGATTTTGCGCGATTTGGGAGGGCTGAGTAAAATAGGGGCTTCGAAGCAAAAATGTATAGTGAATTCAATTGATAAAAAACCGTTGAATTTAAATCTATTAAGCGGTAATTTTGGAGTCTATCAAAAAATTCAGTTAATAATCAGAATCATGGCACGTAAGGACGATATTACTGGCAAGACGCCACTCAATGGCTATCGTTCGTCGAAAGCGAACAATAAAACCAAACACCGCTTCCACTTAAATCTGCAGAAGCGTCGGTTTTATATCCCTGAAGAAGACAGATGGGTTACACTAAAAGTAACTGCCAAAACGCTTCGTACAATCAACAAAAATGGGATTACTGCTGTTTTGAAAGAAGCCAGGAAGAAAGGAACACTTTTAAAAGAGGTATAGATCAATGGCGAAAGGTAATCGCATACAGGTAATTCTTGAATGCACCGAAAAACCGGGCAGCTCGCGATATGTAACAATGAAGAATCGCAGGAATACAACCGAGCGAATTGAACTGAAGAAGTATAACCCGGTTCTCAGAAAGCATACCGTTCATAAAGAAATTAAATAAGCAGAACAATGGCTAAGAAACAAGCATTTGGTCAGGAAGCCCTCGCGCTCAAACAGTCGCAGCGCAAAATGGCGAAGGTAATCATCTCTTCGAAAAATGATAGAGGCAAGTACTCTTTCAAAGAGACGATGATTGATCAGGACAGCGTTAAAGACTTTATTGAAAGAAATAAGAAGTAAAATTAGACCAATTTCATTTTTAAGGTTGCATTCCGATATCAATCAGGGGATGCAACCTTTTTTTTTGCTTACATTTGGCGATAACAGTTAAAAAAAAAGACCGGAAATATGAGCATTAAAGAACAGATTCTGGACGATCTCAAAAAGGCAATGAAAGAGAAAGACGCCGACAGGCTCAGGGTTTTGCGATCTCTGAAGGCCAAAATCCTCGAAAAGGAGATTAGTGAACGATCAGGCGGCGAGGCCACTCTTTCGGATGAACAGATTGTGGAAGTTCTGATGAAAGCTGCAAAGCAGAGAAAAGAGTCCATCGATCAGTTTGAGAAGGGTGGCCGTGATGAGCTTGCCCAGTCAGAAAAGAAGGAGCTCTCAGTAATTGAAGAGTATATGCCCAAAATGATGAGCGACGACGAAATAAGAGCGGCTGTGCAGCAGCAGATCCAAAAGACCGGTGCTTCTTCTCTGGCCGACATGGGCAAGGTGATGGGTCCGCTGATGAGCCAGCTGAAAGGTAAAGCCGACGGATCGGCGGTGAGCCGGATTACAAAAGAGGAACTCTCATAGCTGAAACATGAACCTGCTCGACTTCTTTATCGTGCTGCCCGTAGGTTATTTTGCCTGGAAAGGGTTTACGAGTGGATTCATTAAAGAAATATTGAGTATTGCGGGCATCATTCTTGCCGTGTTCCTTACATTTAAATACATGGATTCCTTCTCACCCGTTTTTGAGATGTTTTTCTTTGAAGAAGATAGCCAGTATGCACCCATTGTGGCGGGAATCTTCATATTTATTATCACAATTGCTGCGGTGCAGTTTCTGGCCCACGCACTTCAGCGGTTTCTTGAGCTGATCAAAATCAACTTTATAAACAGGCTGGCAGGCCTGATTTTTGGTGCACTAAAGTCGGCAATCGTCATCAGTGCAATGCTGCTGCTTCTGGCCGGATTTGATCTTCCGGGAGAAACTACCAGGGTGGGATCAGCCACATACCCGATTGTTATTACGGTAGCACCCGCTGTATTCGATATGGTTTCATCGATGTATCCCGACACCGAAAGTTTTATTGAAGCCATCGAAAGAGCTATCGAAGAAAATAATCCAATTCGAAATCTTCCAATTTTTGAACGAACAGACACATGAGTTTTCTATCTGTTGAAGAACAACTTGCGGTAATCAGGCGCGGAACCGTTGAAATTGTGCCTGAAAGTGAACTTATTGAAAAGCTTAAAGTATCCAGGAAAAAGAATAAACCCCTCAGGATTAAGCTTGGCTGCGATCCCACAAGGCCCGACCTCCACCTTGGGCATTCCGTTATACTCAGAAAACTGAGACAATTTCAGGACCTTGGGCATTATGTGATTCTGATAATCGGCGATTTTACAGCGCTGATCGGTGATCCTTCGGGCCAGAACAAAACTCGCCCATCGCTTACACCTGAAGAGATAGCCGAAAATGCCAAAACCTATTTGGACCAGGCAGGTAAAATATTGGACCGTGACCGTATGGAAATCGTCTATAATTCGGAGTGGCTTAGTCCGATGAAATTTGCGGATGTAATCAGGCTCAGTTCAAAACTGACGGTTGCCAGAATGATTGAGCGCGATGATTTTTCGAAGAGGTATTCAAACAACGAACCTATTTCGCTGCACGAGTTTCTGTACCCATTGGCTCAGGGACAGGATTCTGTACATCTGGAATCGGACGTTGAGCTGGGAGGCACCGATCAGAAATTTAACCTTCTTGTTGGACGTGATCTCCAGCGGGATGACGGCCAGCCGCCACAGGTTTGCCTGCTGATGCCACTGCTGGTAGGTACCGACGGTACTATGAAAATGAGCAAGTCGTACGACAACTATATCGGAATTGATGAGCCTGCCAACGACATGTACGGCAAGGCGTTGTCTATTCCTGACGAGCTCATTTACCCCTATTTTGAGCTGGTCACGGATGTATCCGTTGACGAACTTCCGGAAATCAAAAAAAGAGCTGAAAAAGACCCGCGGAATACGAAACACGATCTCGCATTTACAATAACAAAGATGTATCACGGTGAAAGTGCCGCAGTTGGTGCAAGAAAACATTTTGAACAGACCGTGATAAATAAGGATATTCCGGACAATGCGCCCATTCTTGAGTTTGAGGCGGGTTCTACTCATCGGCTTATGGATATAATTTCAAACGCGGGCCTTACCGGAAGCAATGGTGAAACCAAGAGAATGATGAAGCAGGGTGGTGTCAGTATTGATGACAAGAAGATTACTGACCCGAACCATGAACTTACATTCTCTGGCGGTGATGAAATTGGCTTAAAAGTAGGTAAGCGAAAATTTGCAAGGCTAAAATCCTGAATGAGGCCGTCCGCTTGGCAGGCCCCACAATATCAACTTTATGGGAACTCACTACTCCGGTACAGATTCTGAAAAGAACACACTCAATGCCTTTATTAAGCTGATGAGGGCAACAGAGTCTTTAAATAATCGGCTCAATCGTCACCTGGCCGATGTAGACCTAACGGTTAGTCAGTTTGGAACCCTTGAAGCATTGTACCATTTGGGTCCGCTGAATCAGCGTGCAATCGGGGAAAAAATCCTGAAGAGTGGCGGGAATATCACCATGGTGGTCGATAACCTCGAAAAGTGTGGATATGTGGTGAGAAAGAAAGACCCAAGCGATCGCCGCGCCGTATTGATACACCTTACAAAAGAAGGAGAGGCGTTCATCAGAAATTTCTTTCCAAAGCATCTCGAGAGAATTTTGGATGAGTTCAGCGTGCTTACGGAGGAGGAAAAGGCAACCCTCGGCGAGCTTTGCAAAAAACTGGGTAAGCAGAACGACGACGAGGATTAAATCACATCGGGTTAACCTGGGTTAAATCCGAGATTAGCTAGTTTGCAATTTCGGGCTGGAATTTCTGTAAGGGAAACAGAAAATCCGGTTCATACAGATATGGGAGGGAAATCACCATATCGGCTGCCTTTTGCAGCGTATCCGGCTGTCAGAATTATGATTCTGCTAGTTGCCGGCATTATGGGTCATTATCTTTTCAGTCCAACCCTTATTCAGATAAGTATTCTGGTTTTGGTTTTATTGGTGAGTTGGACTGTCTCTGAATTCTTTTTCAGACAGCGGTCAAAGATTGTCGCTCCGAGAATCAGCATTATCAGTTACTGCTTGTTAATAAGCACATGCGCTGCAATGCTTACGCTTCTTCACGATGGAAAAAGCCGAAGTTCAGGAATACTGGCCGAAACAATCAACCTGTTTGCCTGGGAGAACATCCATATTGAGGGAGAAGTGCTTCAGACCGGGGTAAGCGGCAGCGGCAGAGCTGTACAGATTGTAAGAGTTGAGGAAAGTAAACTGCAGGAGAACATTTGGCATCAAACGTACCTTATTCGGCTCTACGGTGAGCGGGATACTGAGATTTTTGCCGGGCAGAGTATAAAGGGTTTGGTGAGATTGTATGAATTTCCGGAACGAAGAAACCCTCATGAATTTGATTACGGTGGCTGGCTGACGCGGCAGGGGATCTCAGCACACGGCGAGCTTGTAAGCATATTTTCGGTTGCGGAGGGTTCCTCAGGCGGCTGGAGCAGATATCGCAGCAGGGTACAGGCAAACGTAGACCGCGTGTTTTCGGGCGATCAGGCTCCAATGGCCAAAGCACTGCTGCTTGGTTTTAAGGGAGACCTCACACCCGAAATCAGGGAGCAGTTTTCAAGATCCGGACTTTCGCATATTATGGCTGTATCGGGCCTGCATGTTGGGTTTGTGGTGGCGCCATTCTGGCTGATTATTCCCTGGTTTTGGAGCATCAGATATGGAAAATGGGTCGGGCTGATGATGCTAACCCTTCTTTTGTTCGGTTACGCCGGCTTAACGGGCTTTTCGGCGTCAGTCAGCCGTGCTTCACTAATGGCGTGGCTGATAACGTATGGCAAACTGTTCTATAAAGTCAGGAATTCAATCAACCTAACGGCCGTTGCCGCCTGCATTCTGCTGATGATACATCCAGTTCAACTCAAGGAGATAGGCTTTCAGCTTTCTTTTTCTGCAGTATTTATCATTCTTCTTGTACTCCCTGAAGTTCAGCGCTTGATTCCGGCAAACTACAGGTTCGGAAAAAAAGGTGCCCTGATATCTGTGGTGCTTGTGTCGATTGTGGTTCAGGCAGGTTTGTTTCCGATTCTTGTCTGGTATTTCGGTGAGTTTTCAATTGCAGGACCCATTGCAAATGCGCTGGTTTTGCCTGTGCTCTCATTTACCGTTCCGGCAGGTCTTTTGTTTGCAATTCTGACACCGGTGAACGAAGGCATGATCCAGGCAGGCATTCTACCCGTGCAATATTCATTGGAATGGATACAATGGGTGGCGTCTGCAATTGGTTCGAGAGAAGAGAGTTTTATAGCAGTGAATATTCGCTCCGTTTGGCTTCTCTTGATCTGGTTCTGTCTGATTCTTTTTATATCAACAATAAGACTGCCATCATTACGGTTCAAATGGCTGATACTGCTGCTGATATCCATCAATGGTTTTCTTATTGAGCAGACGGTTGCCAAAAAAGAAGGTCAGGTTTTGAAAGTCACTTTTCTGGATGTGGGACAGGCGGATGCCGTACACATCAGAACTCCGGGCGGAAAGCACATCTTGTCGGACGCCGGCCGATGGTCCCCTTTTTCGAATAGCGGTGAACGCATTTTACTTCCCTATTTCCGTGAAAAGGGAATTACCCGGCTCGATGCTGTGATACTTTCCCATCCTCATGCAGATCATATTGGCGGGATGCCTGACTTGATCCGGGAAATGGAGATTGGTGTCATCTACCAGAGCGATTACGATTATGAATCCCTGCTTTATAGAACGTATATGAACCTTGCACGGCAGAACAACATCACGGTGAAAAAGCCCTATGCGGGTGAAATGATCGAAATTGATGAAAGCATCCGTCTTTTTGTGTTGGGCCCGGAAAATAACGGACGCCGGCCATCGAACCCGAATAACCGTTCTCTTGTTTTCAGGCTCGAATATGGGTCAACATCCTTCCTATTTACCGGAGACGCCGAAACGGATCAGGAGCGAGAGCTTGCACTGCGTTATGGAGAATTTCTGAATACTGATGTGTATAAGGCAGGACATCACGGAAGCAATACAAGCTCCACTGAATTGCTTATGCAATTTGTGAAGCCAGAGTACACCGTGGCGTCACTGGCATTTAGAAATCAGTTCAGGCATCCGGGAAGCGATGCGGTTACAAGAATTCAGACGTACAGCGAGAAGCAAAAGTTTACGAGCTTATCAGGAGCAGTTCGGCTGATTTCAGACGGGAACAGCGTGAGCAAGAATCAATGGAAACAGGCCGGAGTTCATTGAATTATCGCCTAAATTTGGTTTACTTACCTATTCAGTGAACTGATAAGAGGCTTGCTATGACTTCTCTGATTGTTGCATTATTCCTGTTACAAAGTGTTGGCGGGAGCGTAGATTTTTCGAACACGGGATTGGTATGGCAGGCTATCGGCGGAGTGGGAATATCTGATGCTGAAACCGACAATCATTCAATTGATGTGGATGAGGAGGGTCGGGCATGGGTTGCATTCAGGGATCTCGATTACGACAGGAGAACGTCAGTATTGGTTTGGGATGGAGAAGAGTGGAAATATGCAGGCGAGCGAGGGTTTTCTAAGGGGCCGGCTTCAAATCAGCAGCTAAAAATTGATCCGGACGGAGTACCGTGGGTTGTATACAGAGACCTCGACATGGATCGTGGAACCACTGTGCGGCGATGGACCGGATTTGAATGGAAAGTAGTGGGAGAAAGAGGTATCTCAGCCGGGGCTGCTTCTCACCAGGCAATCACATTTCATAGTGACGGCCATCCGGTAATTGTGTATCGCGATTGGGTCAACGACAGTAAAACCACGGTTCGCAAATGGAACGGGCTGCAGTGGCTGCCTCTTGGGGGAGAGGGAATATCGGAAGGCATAGCTGACTTTCAGGAAATCACTTCTGGCGAGAACGGAGCTCTGTGGATTGCTTATGAAGACAATGCCCGGCTTGGGGCAATTACAGTTTTAGAGTGGAATCCAGAAACGGAAGTTTGGATACCGTTTGGTGAAAGCAGCACCGCCATGATGGGAAGGCACATCAACCTTGAAACCGACCAAAACAGTGATCTTTGGATCGCGTTTGAGGATTACAATCACAGCAGAAAAACAACCGTGAAGAGATGGAACAGGGAGAATGAGGAATGGCAGATTGTGGGAAGCCCCGGTATTTCAGAGGCCCGGGCATGGTATCAGAAGATTCAGTTTCACCCAAACGGGACAATATGGATTTCGTACCTGGATGGCGGGGATTGGCCCGGCGCCGAGCAGTGGAAACCCACGGTGAAATTCTGGAATGGCCAGGAGTGGAGAATCGCCGGAGACCGGGGCATATCGCGCATGGGAGCGGATAATCCATCGTTTGTGATTGATTCAAACGGACGCCCATGGATTGCCTACACGGACGAATACAACTACAACAGAACCACTGTGCGGCGATGGCAGCTATATGACGCTAGCCAGCCCGATGAGGAGGATACGCGTGAAGTGCTCCCCGTTATTACGGCACTTTTCCAAAACTACCCGAATCCGTTTAATCCAACCACCAACATCGAGTTTAACCTTCCATCCCGATCGAATGTAACCCTTGATATTTATACCTACGATGGGCGCCATGTAGAGCGCTTGCTTCAAGACAGGCTTGATCGCGGAACCCATTCCGCCATTTTCAACGGAAGCGGGCTCGCATCAGGAACATACGTCTACCTCTTACGTGTAAACGGCATTGTTACCCGCAGCCGAACCATGCAGCTGATCAAATAGTATAGTTTGAAGCTTAATCCATATAGGGCTACATTGGAAGGTACTCTCCAACAAAGAAAAAAAGATGGCTGAAAAGGAACGACTTGGATTCGAAGAAGCTTTAAAGCAATTGGAATCCGTTGTCGAAAAGCTCAATGATCAGAACATTTCTCTCGAAGATTCCGTCAGGTTATACGAAGAAGGCATACGACTTTCAAAAATCTGTTCGGAAACTCTTGAAAATGCAGCTCTAAAGATTGAACAGATAGACAAAGACAGCGGCAACGACACCAACCAAGACTGAATCAAACAGTATGGATATTTACAAACCGACTCCGGGATCACTTCTCAAAAATATTAATAGCCCGGCAGATCTCAAGAAGTTGTCGCCCGAGCAGTTACAGGATGTATGCGATGAACTCCGTGAATTTATTATTGATTTGGTTTCGGTGCACGGGGGGCATTTTGGAGCCAGCCTCGGGGTGATTGAACTTACCGTTGCCCTTCATTATGTATATAACACACCACACGACAAGCTGATCTGGGATGTAGGCCACCAGGCGTATGGTCACAAAATTTTAACAGGGCGGCGCGAGAATTTCCATACTAATCGCCGATATAAAGGCCTGTCCGGATTCCCTAAGCGAACCGAAAGCGAGTACGACACATTTGGCGTAGGCCATTCGAGCACCTCTATATCAGCAGGATTGGGGATGGCAATTGCCCGGGACCTTGATAAGTCGGACAAGAAAATAGTCTCCATTATCGGGGATGGCGCAATGACTGGCGGTATGGCCTTTGAAGCCCTGAATAATGGCGGTGCGCTGAAATCGGATATGCTTGTGATATTGAACGACAATAACATGTCGATTGATCCAAACGTAGGTGCGCTGAAAGAATACCTGGCCGAGATTACTACCAGTAAGACATTTAACAAGGTACGCGACGAAATTTATGACCTGTTGGGTCACATGAAAGGCGCAGGCGAGAAGATGCGGAAAGTTGCATCGAAGCTGGAGCGGGCAGCAACGGCCGCCATAACCCCCGGAGCGCTCTTCCAGGCGCTTGGTTTCAAATACTATGGCCCGGTAGACGGCCACAACGTGGATACACTGCGCCGGCATCTCGAAGATTTGAGGACGGTTTCGGGGCCCAAGCTATTGCATATTGTAACCGTGAAAGGAAAAGGTTTTGCCCCGGCCGAGCGGGAGCAGACCAAATGGCACGCACAGAGCAGCCCATTTGATAAAATTACCGGGAAGTCATTAGCGAAACCATCGAACGGCAATAAACCGGCGCCCAAGTATCAGGATGTATTCGGCGAAGCACTGGTAGAACTGGCGGCGAAGAACCATGATATTGTATCAATGACACCAGCCATGCCAAGTGGCTCGAGCCTATGGCCGATGATGAACACCTTCCCCGACCGGGCATTTGATGTGGGCATTGCCGAGCAGCACGCCGTTACCTTTGCCGCGGGGCTTGCCGCTGAAGGCAAAAAAGCTTTTGCAGCACTCTACTCCACATTTTTGCAACGCGCCTACGATCAGGTGATTCACGATGTGGCCATTCAAAAACTGCCAGTGGTGTTCTGCATTGACCGTGCAGGGCTGGTTGGCGCCGACGGGCCGACGCACCACGGCCTCTACGATGTAGCCTACCTGCGCGCCGTGCCCAATATGATTGTCTCCTCCCCGATGGATGAGCAAGAGCTGCGCGACATGATGTACACCGCGTCGGAATA
>PWWL01000194.1 GCA_003561515.1 Balneolaceae bacterium | reverse complement strand
CGGATCCAAACTCCTTGCCCTGATCAACTCGACAGACGAGTGTTCGGAGATAGAGTTAAAATGTGGGTAGAGCCACTCGGCAGTCGAGGGGAACTCGTCTGACGACTTTAGCAAAGGTCAAACTTTGAAATCAAAACCCTCAGTCGTCTGACGAGTTTTCCCTGTTCAAAACGAATTCCGCAGATCCAAGCTCACCGCGCTGATCAACTCGACAGACGAGTGTTCGGGGATAGGGTTAAGATCCGGGCAGAGCCACTCGGCAGTCGAGGGGGGATGGCACTACAACGTCCCCCTCAGCTCCTGCTCCCGTTCAATCGCTTCGAACAACGCCTTGAAGTTGCCCTTCCCGAATGATGTGGCTCCTTTCCGCTGGATGATTTCAAAGAACATCGTAGGACGCGGTTGAATCGGCTTGGTGAAGATCTGCAGCAGGGAACCCTCATCGTCACGGTCTACCAGGATACCCAATTTCCGCAGAGTACTTGTTTGCTCATCTATCTCTCCTACCCGGTCTTCCAGCTCATCATAATAGGTATCGGGAATGGAGAGAAACTGGATGCCGCGCGAGCGCAGTTCGGCAATCGTATCAATGATGTTATTGGTGGCCACTGCCACATGCTGCACGCCGGGACCCTCATAAAAATCGAGGTACTCTTCCACCTGCGACTTCTTCACACCTTTCGCCGGTTCATTAATCGGGAACTTGATACGCCCATTGCCGTTACTCATCACCTTGCTCATCAGTGCAGTATACTTGGTGGAGATGTCCTTGTCATCAAACGAAAGCATCTGGCGGAACCCGAGCACATCCTCATAGAACTTCACCCAGTAATTCATCTTTCCGAGTTCTACGTTGCCCACCATATGGTCTACATATTTCAGGCCGATCGGTTTGATTTCCATACCGGAATCCCACGGCTCATACCCGGGCAGAAAAACCCCGCTGTAATCCTTTCGTTCTACAAAAATGTGAACCGTATCGCCGTAAATCTTAATACCTGAACGAACCACTCTTCCATGAACATCGCTCTCCTCGCGCGGCTCAAAGTACGATTCAGCCCCGCGCTCCACAGCTGTGCTATAGGCATATTCAGCGTCATCCACCCAGAGTGCAATCACACGTACACCATCACCATGCTTATCGATGTGCGTGCCAACCTCAGTGCCGCTTTTCAGGGGTGATGTGAGTACAATCCGGATCTTATCCTGCTGTACCACATACGATTCGCGGTCCTTCACTCCTGTTTCCAGCCCGCAATGAGCCACCGGCTTAAACCCGAATGCCGACTGGTAAAAATAAGCTGCCTGCCGGGCGTTACTGGTATAGATCTCCACATAATCGGTCCCCATGATGGGCATAAAATCTTCCATCTCCTTCATGCTTTGTTTCTTTTCTGCTATGGTATCCATGGTTTTTTGATTGATTTCTGATTTATTGTTTCAATTTAGTTGAGGCAGAAAAACTCCCCTCCTTTTCAAGGAGGGGCTGGGGGTGGTTCTGTAGGATTTATACCTTTAAACAACTCCGGTACTAAATCAAAGCCCCGTGTTCCAACCACCCCTGTCCCCTCCTTCATAAGGAGGGGAACGTCTGGCCTTTACTCTGACCTCTTAAAAACTTCCCAAGCTCAACAAACACCTCCATCGCTTCGGGATTTTTCATTGCATCCGTGTTCATCGCTTTGCTCACATCCATGCCCATCAGGGCTTTTTTCACCGGCACTTCCATCTTTTTTCCGCTCAGGGTGTAGGGGATGGCGTTTACCGGGATTACCTCATCCGGCACATGGCGCGGTGAGCATTCCGTTTTCAGTTTCTGTTTGATTTTGTCCGCAATCTCTCCGACAACTACATTGTTCTCAATCACCACGAACAGCGGCATGAAATCCTCGCCGCCCTCATGTTCGAGGTTTACGATAAGGCTGTCTTTCACGCCTTCAATTTTATCGAGCACCGCATAGATTTCGGCGGTTCCAATCCTGATTCCCTTCCGGTTCAGGGTGGCGTCCGATCGCCCTTGTATCACCAGGCCCCCATTCTCAAACAGTTTGATCCAGTCACCGTGGCGCCACTTTCCTTCAAACGTTTCAAAATAGCTTGCCTTGTACCGCTCATGGTTTTCATCGCCCCAGAAAAAAACAGGCATGCTGGGCATCGGCTTTTGAATCACCATCTCACCGAGCGACCCGCTGATTTTTTTACCCTCTTCGCTGTACGCATGCAGATCTGCCCCAAGACAGCGCTGCTGAATGCGTCCGCGCTGTACCGGCTCATACGGGCATCCGCCCACAAATGCCGTGCACATATCGGTCCCACCGCTCATGCTGCAGAGCCACACATCTTTTGAGACCGATTCATACACCCAATCGAACGCCTCCGGCGGCAGCGGTGCACCTGTGGAACCGATCGACCGCAGGTTCGACAGGTCAAAATCCTTGCCCGGATTCAATCCCTGCTTCATACAGGCGGTGAGGTAGGGAGCGCTGGTTCCAAAATGATGGATAGGCAGGTCTGCGGTGTATTTCCAAAGCGCGTTCAGATCTGGATAAGCTGCCGAGCCGTCGTAAAGAACCGCCGTGGCTCCGGCCAGCAGGCTTGCCTGCATAAAGTTCCACATCATCCAGCCGGTTGTTGAGTACCAGAAGAAATTCTCGCCCGGCTTCACATCGTTGTGAAAATGGATGTACTTCAGGTGCTCCAGCAAGACCCCGCCATGCGAATG
>PWWL01000061.1 GCA_003561515.1 Balneolaceae bacterium | reverse complement strand
GCTCCCATGCGGTTCAGCAAATCTTCACTGGGTCCGGTATTTGTGATGGAGTTGATTACATTGGTTACCGGGTTTGTAGAAAAGTTTGCAATGCCTCTCAAAAGAAACATCCCAATCAGTACGATGATCGCAACTTTGATAAATGCTTTAACAGGATTGTCACCGGGCTCTTCCTCTTTACGAGTTTCATCTATCCGGCCTTCTTCGGCTCGTTTTAGATAATCTTCAAGCCGATCGCCATCCGGTCTTCTTAGATTATTCTTAAAGTTTTTGCTGCGATCTGTCATGACTTTACAGGGTGAGCTGAATCTAAAATATCCATTTTTTTAGGATCATTAACCATGATTGAAGAATTAAATACGAAGAGAGGCCTGTATGGGTTTCACAAATCAAAAGAGAATGCTTGATTCTTTTGCGGAAACATCCCGTTATTATAGCCCGATAATTCTAATTCAGGGAATAAGATTCGGTAAAAACTTCAATAAAAATAATTATGTCAAATCGCTTTAAACTCTCCGCTTTTGTATCGCTGATATTCATATTCAGTGCGGTTCATTGTGCACCGGAAACCCCACCCTACGATGTGGTAGACCGTATTCAGTTACTGTCTGATGTGGAGTACCTGGCTTCAGACGAATTAGAAGGCCGTTTGCCGGGCACGGAAGGCAGCAGGCTGGCGATGCTTCATATTGAGGAGCGCTTTGAAAGCCTCGGCCTTTCTACGTTCGGAGAGAGTTACAGGCATCTTTTTGATCATACAAATCCGCGAACAGGTCAGGAATTCAATGATGCCGTAAATCTGATCGGGTATATTTCCGGTAGTCAGTACCCGGATCGTTTTATCGTGGTAACGGCTCATTACGACCATCTTGGGGTACGAGACGGTGAGATTTACAATGGAGCCGACGACAACGCCTCAGGCACCGGCGGACTCATGGCGGCTGCGCGCTATTTCACCGATCATCAGCCCCAAAACAGCATCATATTTATTGCATTTGACGCTGAAGAGCAGGGCCTTGGCGGAGCTCGTCACTTTGTTGAAAACCCGGTGGTTGACCTGGAGCAGATTTGGTTGAATATCAATATGGATATGATAAGCGCAAACTTTGAGAATGAACTCTACGCTGTAGGAACCTATCACTATCCATTTTTAAAGCCGCTTGTAGAACAATTTACCGAAAATGCACCGGTGAACGTATTGTTCGGATATGATTCGGATGAGTGGGATCAGGACTGGACCATGGCATCCGATCATGGGCCATTTCACGAAAAAGGAATCCCGTTCATTTACTTTGGTGTGGAGGATCACCCCAACTATCATCAACCCACCGATACGTTCGAGAATATTAATCCCGATTTTTATGTGGATGCAGTCACCTCAATCATCATGGTGATAGACGGGCTGGACAGATACCTCCACACACTCGACGAAGAAATAAACTAACCGTTTCAATCGAAAGCATTGGCAATGTTTAAGTCGCAGATGAGAAGTAAACGCGTGGCTTATAGTGTCTCATCATACTTTTTTGAACATCATTTATGATAGATAGCACTCTAACCTCTTCATTTACGGATAGCCGGGCCACGGACGTACGAAAGCGGTTCAGTTCCATCAGCCTTACAAAGGCAGTTATCGTTACGGTCTTTTTAATGCTGATCTGCCTTATACCCATTTTGGTCGCCTTTCAGTACCTGGAAGAGCTGAATGCAGAACTGGTTATATATTACCTGATCAACATGGTTCTGCTTTTTCTTTACGTCTATGCGATAAAAAAGCATGATCTCTCATTAACGGCGATTTTCACGCAGCGTGACCCCAATTTCAAAACTCTTTGGCTGGTGGTACCTTTGATTGCAATCTCCATTGGCGTGGTCTGGGTTGCCATAATTCTGTTCAACGCACTTTCACCCGGTATTGCAGACGCATACCTAACCTGGGTCTTTAGTTTTGACCCGTTTACCATTACTCCCGAAACCACGCTTGTACAGTATGTGTTGCTTTTTGTGGTGGTCGCGGTGATAGTCCCGGTAGTTGAGGAAATTATATTTCGCGGGATCATACTTGAGCGGCTCGGGCAGAAATACGGATACACCAGAGCGGTGTTTACATCTTCATTGATTTTTGGTGTTTTGCATGCCGACATCATCGGGGCTTTTCTGTTTGGGGTGGTTCTCTGCGTGGTGTACCTTCAAACCAAATCTCTGCTTTTGCCTTTTCTCATTCATGCCCTGAACAATGGAACCGCCGCTCTAATGCTCTTTTTTGAAGACACGCTCGGTATTGAAGCGTGGGAAACCGTTCAGCCGTACATCGAGCATGCATGGATCGGAATCATCATATTCACTTTGGCGGCCGCCTGGATTTTCATCTATCTGAAACAGAACTGGCATGTTGTAAAGGAAAGCGAACCCTTTGCACCTTCGAAACAGGAGATCGCCTAGGCACCGGAATAGGGTTTGTAAAAGTTCTCACTGAGTCGCACAGAGATTCCGCGGTGTTGTGCAGAGTTCTCTAACTGAGGAACTCAGCATAAATGAAGTTCAAACTCTGACCCTTCCAACGGACCAAGATCAGAGACCGGAGAATCGTAAATAATAAATCATAAAACGCGTTGAGCGGTTGAATTAATAAGTAACATTGAAGCGTCTGTAGCGAAGCGAAAGTCCTTCAATCGTTACGAGTTCGTTGGCAAATAGACGCTTAAAGGACCTACGGACGTTTTAAGG
>PWWL01000126.1 GCA_003561515.1 Balneolaceae bacterium | reverse complement strand
TAGCGGTCCCGCGCATAATAGGTGTCCAAGGCCTGGGTATACAGACTCATGACAGGAGACACCGTGCCCCGGATATCGTTAATGAACTGCTGCAACCGCACGACCGGGCGGCGCGGCACATGAATCATGTCGCCAGGCTCAAGGAGCACATCCGCCCCCGTGCGCAGCATGTGACGATAGTCCAGCAAGAAGATCTCCGTAGCGCTCTCGCTTGCTTCCCGCATCAATACCACCTGGCGTGTCCGGGCAGTCTGCGGCACATGGCCGCCCGCCCGCGCCATCAGTTGCATCAGGGTCATCCCCTCGGACAGTTGATAGACGCCGGGGCTACGGACTTCGCCCCACAAGTAGACCAGGTTGATGCCTTCCGGTATGTAGATGACATCGCCGGGATAGATCGGAGCTTCCGAATCGTGGCTGCCAGGTTCGGTCATATTGCGGAGATCAAACTCGAGCACATCCCGGTAGCCATCGATGGTGCGGAACACGAAAGCCTTGGTGAGCTGACCGGTCGTCGTCATGCCCAAGGTCGTTCCACGGTCTTGGCCCGTGCCGCGTTGCATGCCGCGCATGCCGCCGGCCCGGTTGATGGCTTCCAAGAGGTTGAGGGGCCGATCGTATTCGAATTGGCTGGTGCTTTGAATATCCCCCATCACGTAATAGCTCTTGCTGGCGCTTTGCGCAATGGTAAGGGATATCTCCGGATCCTGGAACACCGATGTGTACGCCTCCCGAATCTTCTCCGTGGCCTCGTCCCGGGTAACGCCGTTGACATCAATGTCCGGAATATGGGGCAGGGAAACGTGTCCATCGTAGCGTACACTAACCGTTTGGCTCAGGTCGGGATCGTCGAACGACTGAAACCCCAGCACATCGCCGGCCTCAATTCTGTACTCCATTTCGAGCGGGTTGAAGTCCGGCGTGCGAACCTCATTCTCTTCTTCCCGCTCGGGTTCCTGTTCGCCGAGAATGTCCTCGGTCGGCGTCACGGCGCTTTCCAACGCGATGGCCCGCGCATCCGTAATGGACTGCGAGACTACCGGTCCATTGCCCGCGCCCGTGGCGCATCCCGAGACCACCACCGCCACCAGGACGAGTCCGGCCGCGAGCAAGGCGGGGCGGAAAAACGTGTAGAGGTGCGCCTCCTTTGATATTGTCTTACTCATAATACGCCTCTTTCCCTATTTTGTACGCATCGATTCGTCTGAGTAGCGAACTGTAACTGATATCCAGTAACTCCGCCGCTCTCCGGCGGTTCCACAGCGTATACTGCAAGGCCTCCTCGATGAGGGCGCGCTCGGTATTCTCCATCGCCTCGCGAGCGGCTTCCTTGAGAGGGGGGAAGGTTCTGCCCTTGGGCACGCCATTCCCCTTGTGAAAGTCCCTCGTGATGGTAGGCAGGGCCTCATTCTCCACGGCCGGCTCACCCGTCTCAACCGGCGCCCCCTCTTGCCCTTCACCAAGCCCCGAACTCCACAAACACGCGGGGTCGCCCGTTGTGACATATTTCTTCACTTGGGCTCCCAATTCCCGGACATTGCCACGCCAGGTCTGGGCTTGCATGCGCGCGAGGTACTCCTTGGGTATCGGCTTGTAGTTCTTCCCCTGTTTCTTGGAGTAATTGTAATTGAAATGTTCAGCCAGTACAGGCACATCCTCCAAACGATCGCGCAGGGGAGGCATCTCAACCGTCATTTCACTGATTCGGAAGTAGATGTCCTTGCGCAAGTAGCCGTTTTCGAGGGCATCGTTCAACGGCAGGTTCGTTGCGGCGATCACGCGCACATTCACATTGACGGGCGACACGCCTCCAATGCGCATGATAGGCTCGCCTTCAAGAACCTGCAGCAATTTGCCCTGTATCCGCAACGGCGTCTCGGAGAGTTCGTCCAAGAAAATCGACCCGTTGTGCGCCAACTCAAACCGGCCCGGCTTAACGGTTCGCGCACCCGTGAAAGCCCCCGGTTCAAAGCCAAACAGTTCGCTCTCGAAAATTGTTTCCGGAATTCCGGGACAGTTCACCTTGATGAAGGGCTTGCCCGCGCGCGAACTCAACTTGTGGAGCATACGCGCGGCGATCTCCTTTCCAGTCCCCATTTCCCCTGTGATTAGCACCATCAGATCGGACTGAGCCAACTCGCTCAACAGCTCGTTGACCGCTTGGATCTTGGGGCTGCGTCCTACCAACTGCTCGTTCAGGGGCGCTTGAATCATCTTCAAGTCAGCGGATCGAGCCGTGGTGTTTGTCAATGGCTTACTCCTTCCACTTCGCCTGTCTCGCAAGGGTCAATCGCCTGCTCACCGCCGGGATGCGGCCCCTCCGTGGCTTACTCCCTCCGTTCCTGTCAGTCTGACGTCCCGGCGGCTCCTGGCGCGTTTGTCCAAACACAAGCGGTCCTTACTCATGGGTGAGCAATTCTTATGCCCAATGGCGAACACCGATTCTCGTCTTACACGAGGCAATCGTGAGGCCACATATTGTGTTCTGACAAGTATTATCAACGACACATTGATCATCCTCCGAAAACGCGCTAACGCATGCCTTGAGCCTCATGAAATAATATCATTCACTATTGAATAGTGTCTTGTCAATACTGAATAACATTTATCGGAACCTAACCCGCCATCCCATTCTTGATGGATATTTCGCGAAGTGTTCGTCCGATTTTCGCAACACTACCCCAATATAGTCTCAATGGACCCAGAATTGTTCCCCGAATTGAACTCAGTGAATCGTCCC
>PWWL01000307.1 GCA_003561515.1 Balneolaceae bacterium | reverse complement strand
CTTCGGGGTTGCCTCTTCGATAGTTCATTTATCATTTTGACAGAAAAAATTTTATAGACTAAACCTGATGGATTGTAACGATGGTGCCGAAAATCCAGTAACGGGCTAAAACCGAACACCGAAGGTGTTCAATGTGAGTAGCCCCGGGCGGTTTTTGCCCGGCAAAAACAAGCCCGGGGTTGCCATGGCCAAGCCACCCAGCCTCCGGACGCGGATGTTGTAAAAATCACGGGATCCTATTCCGGAGGCAGTTCGCAGAGTTTTGGAATGGCTGCCGTGAGGGCGTGATTTCTTTGGTGGGACTTGCCGTCAACCCCTCGATGTGGGTATGGGCGTTGATCGAAATCCGGGCTCGGGGTTTGATTGTTTGGTTTTTTCTACAAAAAGGAGGCTCCTGCCGGAGCTATCAATCAACTCTCGTTATGGCAATACGGCATCGACCCGGACTCATTCCTGTCGATTTTCATTGCCACCTATATATAAAACAAAAACACCGCAGATCTGGTCACAGACCCACGGTGTTCTTGATGAATAAAAACAATATGTAGAAACTATTTACAGGTTTCTTTCTGCTTATCTGATTACCTGAAGCTCATTCCAACGCCTGCATTCAGAACGGGATACTTTGCAAGGGTGTAGGATGCAGATACGGCAATAAAACCAAGTCGCAGCCTGAAACCGGCCAATGCATGAACTGAATTATCGCCGTTGAACTCAAGATCGATAGGATTGTCGATTCGTTCTATTCTTCGTTGACGGGTTTCTTCAGAGGTTTCCACAGGGTTGTAATCAGGGTTAAAAGAAGTTATTGGGTACGAGCCCGGAGAACCCATTGTAACCGTTGATGTTTGGAACCCAACACCCCCGAATACCGAAATGATAGGAAGAGTTTTGCCAACGATCAGATTTCCGGTGAAGCCATTGGCTGTCATCTCGATTCCCTGTCCGGACCAAAGTTCGGGTGTTGCAGCAAAAGGATTGAAAATGTCTGTGCCTGTTTGTGGCTGCAAGTCGAGGCCAAAGTTTGACTGAAGTCGCGTAAAGCCCATCTGAACGGACAAATCAACGGGCAGCATCGATCCACCGGGCAGCCACTGATTCAAGCCGTGCCGTACGCCGATTCCGAACAAGTCAAGGCTGAATTCATCCACAGTAATGGTTGGGGCATAGCGAATGGATACATCCGTATCTTTAATTGCTCCTACTGTAAGCTGTAACATAGGTGCAGGTACGTAGGGATAACCGGAGCCCTGCGGCATCGGGAAGCGGGTGATTTCCTGTTGAAGCCCGGTAAATGGATTGGTTCCGAAAACCCCCATCACAGACCCGGAGGCGTCACTGCCAAATGCAGTCTGTGATTCCATAGGTCCATCTACCCGTTCCAGGTTTAGGAAGTTAAGGTCGTCTACCAAAAAGCTTCTGTCACTCGAGGGTACAATAGAAAGTGCAACACTAATGCGGAGGTCGAAACCCAATGTGCGGTAGGGCCTGCCTGAATTAATCCATCCTGAGTTGAGATCGGCGCCAAATCCCTGGCCAAACGGTTTCAGATATTCGAAAAGAAGCGTGTTGGCATCCTCGGTGCCCGCTAAAAGTAGTTCACCGGTATCGCCGAACTGAGCCTTTACGGGCTGTATTTGTGCAAATGAGATAATAAAAATTGTGGCTGCAAGTGAGCCTGAAATTTTTTGGAGCAGTGATTTCATAAGTCTAAAGCATGTGGGTTGTAAATGATATTTTTAAAGGCAACCAAATAAGCCATAACCGGAAAAGACTGGGGTAACAGCCGTTGTTTCCGGTCAGCCTTCTTTGTCTTTACCAAATCCGTTGATTCGATTACAATGGCCTGGTTATTCATCAAGTTACGTTTTTACTGAAGTCTGACTATAAAGACTCAGTTGTGAGTAAACTGTTACAGAAAATCACCTTGCTTAAAAACAATTAATTCATAAAGCTGGCTCTATCCGTGTCTCTCTCAAACAATCGAACTTTACGTAAAGCCTTTCTGGGTAATGATTGACTTATTGTGAGTACCCCGGGATTTGAAAATAATGTTCACTCTGAGGTTTACTCAGATCCCGTAAATAATACTCATTCACAAGTTGGCTTTCTGTTTGTATTCGGCTCTAAATCATGAAAAAGAAGGGGAGGAGATAGAGTACGCCCGAAACAGTTTTCAAAAAAGTTCGGATAGGTAAACTTTAAGGAATCTGCTCACCAATTCGTAGAAGAATGGCCTTCGAGAATACTCCTATGTGAGGCTTACGGGTTAATTCTCAAGCGATTCAAGCATGTTCAGGTACGAATTGTACCGATCCGGATCGATGTTACCATCTTCGTAGGCCTGCACCACACCGCACCCGGGCTCGTGATAATGGGTACAGTTGTAGAACTTGCATCTCTGTCTTGGTTCTATCATTTCTGGGAAATAGAGTGAGAGTTCACTCTTTTCGATCTGAACCAGTCCAAACTCACGGATTCCGGGCGTATCAACTATGTAACCGCCTCCTGAAATTGGAATGAGCCGTGCAAACGTAGTGGTGTGTTTGCCTTTCTGCGAGTAGGAAGATATTTCACCGGTTTTTAAATCAATGCCGGGCTCTACGGTGTTCAAAAGGCTGGTTTTTCCCGTTCCGGATGGACCGATGAATACAGAAGTTTTGTGTAACAGCTCTTTTTTAAGCCGCTCTATGGATGATGAATCGTAAATAGATGAAGACAAAATGAGATACCCCAGGCCAGTGTAAAGCTCGATCAATTCATCCACAAGTTCAGGATCGTGTTTTTTTGCAAGATCCATTTTATTGATGATGATACCGGCCGGCACGTCGTATGCTTCACATGTGACCAGAAATCGATCGATAAAGCCGAGACTCAATTTTGGCTGCCGAACCGACTGAACAACCCAAGCGCGATCTATGTTTGCCGCGAGAATTTGTTCACCCCGGCGCCCATGGGTGGCTTGCCTGGGCACGTAGTTCTTGCGCTCAAAGATTTCGGTGATGGTGCCCGTACCATCTTCGGTAAGCTTAATTGAGACGTGATCGCCCACCGCAACGGGGTTCGTAACTTCTCGTTTATCAAGGCGAAATTTACCGGGCAGACGGCAGTCAATAATTTCACCGTCTATGGAAACCTTGTACCACTTGCCGGTAGATTGTATCACACGTCCTTTTTTACTCATGGGTGCCAAGGTACGTGATTTTTTCGATATACCGCTGGTTTCGCTGATTTCACTGATTGTTTATGAAACAATCAATGGAACTTGGTGTGAGCATCAGCCTAATCAGCGCAATCAGCGGTAAAAATCAGTCGAGCACGTTCATCTCTTCGTGAATGCCGGCTTTATTTTTGGAATTATTTTCAGTCTGGCGCTTATGTGATTCGGGCACTTCAAAAAATGCAGCGGGGTCCTGAACCGGCTCAGTTTCCAGAATCAAATCCAAGATCGGCTCCATACGCTCCAGATACCGTATCTTGAGATTGCCGATAACATCTTCTTCAATTTCTGCTACATCTTTCTCGTTTTTCTTTGGCAGAAATACCTTTTCAATGCCCGCACGTTTGGCAGCAAGCACTTTCTCCTTTATACCGCCAACGGGCAGTACGAGACCTCGAAGAGTAATTTCGCCCGTCATGGCGAGGGTTCCTTTCACTTTACGCTGCGTAAAAATGGATGCAACAGCCGAGAGAAGTGCAACACCGGCAGATGGTCCGTCTTTAGGTACGGCGCCTTGCGGTACGTGAATATGGAGATCCCAGTATTTGAACGCTTCTTCCGGGATATTGAGCTCCTGAAATCGTGCGCGCAGATAACTGATGGCGAGCAGTGCAGATTCTTTCATTACATCGCCCAGCTGGCCGGTAATGTGAAGCTTTCCGCTGCCTCTCGAAACACTGGCTTCGATGAATAAAATATCGCCTCCGTATGGAGTCCAGGCAAGGCCGGTTGCTACGCCCGGCACCGTTGTGCGTTCAGCTACATCGGAGAAGAACTTTCGCTTGCCGAGAATGTCGGGAACATCGTTAACTCCAACACTCATGTTTTCTATATCGCCGCTTGCAATCTGTGCGGCCACGTTCCTGCATACAGCACCGATCATCCGTTCCATGTTCCTCACGCCGCTTTCGCGGGTATATTCATCAATTATTCGGTCGATCGCAGCATTCGAAATCTTAATCTGTTTTGAATTCAGACCATTTTCTTTCACTTGCTTTGGGATGAGATACTTCCGCGCAATCTGCAGTTTCTCTTCCTGGGTGTAACCGCTGATGTTGATGATCTCCATCCTGTCGCGCAGCGGGGCCGGTATGGTATCGAGCGAATTGGCCGTGGCGATAAACATCGCTTTCGAGAGGTCATACTCCAGCTCCAGATAGTTGTCCATGAAGCTATCGTTCTGTTCGGGGTCGAGTACCTCGAGCAGGGCAGAGGTGGGGTCGCCCCTGAAGTCGGAACCCACTTTGTCGATTTCATCCAGCATGATTACAGGATTCCCTTTGCCGGCTTTTTTCATGGAGCGCAAGATGCGGCCTGGCAGTGCACCGATATAGGTACGGCGGTGCCCTCTGATCTCGGCTTCGTCGTGGATGCCGCCAAGGCTGAACCTCTCAAATTCGCGGTTCAGTGATCGGGCAATCGACTTTCCAAGCGAAGTTTTACCCACGCCGGGAGGACCATAAAAACAGAGAATCGGGGCTTTCATGTCTTCTTTGAGCTTCAAAACGGCGAGGTATTCAATAATTCTTTTTTTCACTTTCTCAAGGCCGTAGTGATCTTCATCAAGAATTTTTCGCGCCCGCTTCAGGTCGAGCTTTTCTTTGGAATAGTCGCCCCATGGAAGGTCCAGTATCCATTCCACATAGCTGTGAATGATGCCGTAATTGGGCGATGCACTTGGGGTCATTTCAAGTCGCTGAAGTTCTTTCTCAGCTGTTTCAATCACCTCTTTGGGAAGGCCTTTCTTCTCCTTCAGCCTCTTCCGGAGTTTTTCAACGGTCTGTTGTTCACCGTCTTCGCCGAGTGCTTCCTGGATCGCCTTCATCTGCTGGCGCAGGTAAAAATCGCGCTGTTGGTCGTCGATATCGGTTTTTACTTTTGAGCGAATTTCTTCACTCAAATTTAGCACCTGAAGCTCTTTGTTGAGGTACTCCATCACTTTTTCGAGGCGATCTGAAAAGTTACTTACTTCAAGTATTTCCTGCTTTTCCGCTATAGAAACCTGCAGGTTTGAAGAGATAAAATTGAGCAAAAAAGATGGGCTCGAGATGTTGTTTATAGCGATCGAGGCTTCAGATGGTATGTTCGGCGACAGGTTTACAATCTTGCTTGCAGTCTCTTTAATAGAGCGTATGGCAGCGTCGAGCTCTACGCCGCTGATGTCCATGTTTTGACGCACTGCGGTAACCGATGCCTTAAAGAACGGATCGCTTTGTGTAAAATCATCTACGTGAAAGATACTTTTGCCCTGAATTACAACACTCTTGCTTCCATCCGGCATCTTAATAAGCTTAAGGATTTGTGCAACGGTACCGAACTGGTACAGATCTGATGGATCTGGGTCCTCTATGGATTCATCTTTTTGTGTTACAACTCCAATTGTTTTGTCGCTTTCGTAGGCTTCTTTGACGAGTGCCAGAGAGCGATCACGTCCCACGGTAATGGGTACCACAACACCGGGAAATAGCACGGTATTTTTCAGGGGCAGTATTGGGAGTTCGTCCGGGATGGCTGATTCGGTAAGCTTGCGCTCCTCCTCTTCGCTCATTAGAGGAATGGCCTGTTCGAAATCATCAAAACCCTCGCCTTGATCGTCAAATGCCGTCTGAATTTTAAATCGTTGATCAAACATGTAGTGTATAGAAAGGTTATAAATTTTCTTCGTTTTGTTGTGGTGTCGCAAATTCGGAGCCAAAAAGGATCTTGCTACCATAACGTCAGTTATTCTTTTTCTGTTCTGCCAAATTGAGAAAACCTCACGGGGTTCTGACAGTTGGTCAGAAAGAGCTCTCAGTTACTTCTACTGCAGGTAAAACTTGATGCCTACAAGAGATGCTCCCAGTATCTCTGTTGTTGGGCCAATATTGCGGCTTTTTAGCTGCACGGCGGCGGTCAGGTCAAAATATGTGGTCTCGATTGCTCCGCCAAAGCTGTAATATCCCTGAAGTCCGGGAGCCAGGCGTGTACCCGCTCTTAGTGGTAAAAATGTTAAGGGCCTCAACTCAACTCCAAGGTAGGTAACCGGCAAATTTGGTGAAAATCTGGACCGGGCAATATTGTAGCTGATGTCGCCCATCATTTTTAGGCGGCTAATTTGAAATAGTGCACCGGCGTTAATTGTTGTTGGAAGCAGGGTCTCATAAGATCCATCCACAACACTGTCAACCATGTTGTAGGGTGAATCGCTGAACTGGTTCAGAAAAAATTGGTGTTCATTCGGCGCACCCTGAAAGTAAAGCTCCGATAATTCTTCCTCAGGCACGGTGGACTCGTCAATTTCAGGCATGGAAAGCATGCGCGGATTTCTGAAATGATGAAGGGCTCCAAGATCATTGATTGAAAAACTGAAGCGCAGCGACTTCTCGGTAGGTACATCCTGGCGTCGCAGCACTGAAAGATCGCTGCCAAAGGTAATGAGATAGGTGATGCCGATGTCGAGCCCGATTCCTACTCCCGACGGGTTGAATAGATCGGAAAAAGAGCTCTCTAAGGGAGAAGCCGTGCCCGAGAGCAATTCCTGCGCACCTGATGCTGAAAAGAATCCGCTTCCCAGTTGATTGAACCGGGCTTCGCGCTGCCAGCCATCCGCCTCACCTACGGCCGTATAGACGTTAAAATATTCGGAGTCGAGATGGGGACCGGCCAAAACTACCTTCGGCGCAATACCCACAATAAATTCGGAAAGCCTGGGGATGAGGCCATTCAAAAATGTGAACGACTCGGCGTACCCGAATGATAACTCATTCAGTACCTGATATTGGTGGCGAAACGACCGGTCGATTACCATTTCGCCGTTACGCTCCACCGGATCAGCGGAAAAGTAGCCGCGTCCGATTTCGTACGAACTCATTGTTCGTGTGCGCAGGGCCAGCGCATAGCTTCGATCGGCACGATTCCATTTCATTCCCAGCCAGTACAGGTCGGTTTTTGAATGCAGGTAGCTTACAGCTCTTTCGCCGGGGTAATTTCTATCAAGTATGCTGTTTCGATCGCCATCAGTAATAAGGCGATTTTCGTTCAGATCGTTGTAGGGGAGAAGAGAAGTTCTGAAACGGCTAAAACGGTCGTTGTTATTCTGGATGGGCACTGCTGAATCGAAGTAGGCGCCACCCTGAAGCAGGGAAATCTGAAGGTTATAGTTTTTTTCCTGGATGTAAAGATTGGCGGGGTTTACAAATAGCGCCTCAAACCCGGTTAAGTATGCGGTGCCCCCGCCGCCTAGGGCCATATTTTCGGCCGTGAGCGAAATCTGAGCATTCGCATTCATCGTCAGTCCCGCAAGCGGAACCAGAAGCAGTATAATTATTTTTATGAATCTCAAAGATATCTTGTAACCGTCCTTAATCTAATGCAGAACCTGGAGTTTGGCAGCTCGCAACATAAGCGTTTTCTGCCCTCGGCTTTTGAAAAATACGACAACGCGTGCATCTTTGCCCGATCCATTTCTCTGTAAAATTTTACCGGGACCAAACGCGGGGTGCATCACATGAACGCCAACGCGAAAAGGGTCGTCATCGTATTCGTATTCGTAACTTGCGGTAGATGATGGTTTCTTCGTCTGTTTTGGCGATTTCCAGTCGTACTCTATTTCTCTGTCGTTGTAACTGTGGCTATCGCCCGAATCGTAGTGATTGTTTTTCTGCTGGATTGTAGCTCCAGTCTCGGTTCGCACTACACCCGGATCTACTTCGTCGAGGAAGCGAGACCGGGCCTGTCGCTGTTCTTCTCCGAATTTATATCTGAGCTTGCTGTAGCTGAAAAACAGCTTTTTCTGGGCGCGGGTAATCGCTACATAAAACAGCCGTCTCTCTTCTTCGTAGTTGGCCTCTTCGCCTTCTCGGGGGCCCATCGGAAAGAGGTTTTCTTCAAGGCCTACGATAAACACAACCGGGAATTCCAGCCCCTTGGATGCGTGAACGGTCATCAGGGTAACCGCCGGCTTGTCTTCATCGTATTTATCGGTGTCGGTGATGAGACTGATTTCCTGCAGAAAGTTGGCCAGTTTGGCACTGCTGTTGTTCTGCTGATAATAGGCGATGGCGTTTTGTAATTCGAGGACGTTGTCGCGGCGGGGGAGAGCCTGTGCACTGCCGTCCTGAACCAGTGCTTTCAGGTAGCCGCTTTTCTCCAGCACTTTTTTGGTGACATCAAGTAAAGATGTGCCTGATTCAAGCAGGTCGCGGAGATTGTTGATCATCTCTACAAATTCTCCGATTCGCGCCTTGGCAGGCTTGTAGAGATCGGCATCCTCAACGTTGCCAAGAATTTTCCATACAGACATTCCCGTGCTGCGCGCCCTTTTCAGAAGGTCGTTCAGAGTTTTGTTTCCGATACCCCGGCTCGGCTCATTAATGATGCGGAGAAGTGCCTGTTCGTCTTCCGGATTCACCAAAAGCGTGAGGTAGGCAATCACGTCTTTGATCTCCTTGCGCTGATAAAATGAAAGCCCTCCAACAAGCTGATAAGCGATATTCTTTCTTCTGAATGCTTCTTCAAAAACCCGGCTCTGGTAATTTGTGCGATAGAGAATGGCAAAATCGTTGTTGTTAAAGCCGTGCCTCAGCTTCATGTCGTGTATGTAGTTGACCACGCGATTGGCTTCGTCTCGCTCGTCAAAATTTTCAATCAGGGTTACCACATCGCCGTCGGCATTATCGGTCCAAAGGGTTTTCTCGAGCTGTTTACTGTTCTTTTTAATGATGGAGTCGGCGCACTGAAGAATATATTTGGTTGAGCGATAATTCTGCTCCAGCGGGATCTCAACCGCATTTTCGTAATCGCTCTTAAAATCAAGAATGTTCGAAATGTCAGCCCCCCTGAACGAATAGATACTTTGAGCGTCATCACCCACAACGCAAAGGTTCCGGTACTTCTCAGCCAGTAGTTTTGTGACCTTGTATTGAGCGTGATTGGTATCCTGATACTCATCAATCAGGATGTATCTGAACTTATCCTGGTATTTTTCCAACACATCGCGATGATCCTCGAACAGTTCGATCGGCTTTATCAGCAGGTCATCAAAGTCCATGGCATTCGCCAACTTCAGCCTTTGGCTGTAGATCTCATAAACGCGGGCGGTAATGTCGTCGAGGGTGCTTTGTACAAATCTTTGCTTGTACATAGCCGGCTTGATTAGCTGGTTTTTTGCATCGCTGATTTTGTATTGAATTGTTCGCGGACGGATTTCCCTCGGATCAAAATTAAGTTCTTTAAGAATCAGTTTAATTGCGTTTTCGGAGTCGCTCGTATCGTAAATCGAAAATGAACTTTTGAACCCTATACGATCAGCTTCGAAACGAAGAATTTTTGAGAATATCGAGTGAAACGTACCCATCCAAAGCCCTGACGCCTTATCTCCGATTAGGTGCTGGATACGTTCCTGCATTTCCCGCGCAGCTTTGTTTGTGAATGTTAACGCAAGGATATTCGATGGCAGTGCATGCTGCTTCTGAAGCAGGTGTGCAATTCGAAAAGTTAAAACGCGGGTTTTACCGCTGCCTGCGCCGGCAATTATGAGAAGCGGGCCGTGAACGTGGGAGGCGGCTTTTCGCTGCTGTTCGTTTAGCTGATCTAAAAAGTTTTTTTTACTCGGCGTACCGTCTGATTCCGACTTTAGGGTAAACTGCTGCATTCAGTGATGTGTTTCTCGTACGAATTGTGTATGCCACAAAAACTACGAATAATAATTGATGAGATTGTAACCGGGTTTCGAAAAGATTGTCAACAAATTATTTTACGACCAGAAACTGAAGATCCATCACATTGTTTCCTGTTGGCCCGGTAATAATGTGGCCGCCCGCTTTTTTGAAAAATGAGTAGCTGTCATTGTTAGTAAGATAGGCAGCCGGGTCCAGGCCCCTTTTTGCAGCCTCCATCCAGGTAGTCTGATCTACAATTGCGCCGGCGGCGTCTGTGGGTCCGTCAATACCATCTGTGCCGGCACTCATAAAACTCACATCCTTTGTTTCGCCGCTAAGCTTCTTGGCCATGATGAGTGCCAGTTCCTGGTTGCGCCCTCCCAAGCCGTTGCCTTTGATTTCCACGGTACTCTCACCATAAAAGATGTAGGCTGTGTTGGCATCCATTCCATATAATTTCGAGAAGATGTGTTCTGCCAAATCTTGAACCGGACCGGTCCAAGGCCGATCATCCAGAACTGTTAGGTACCCAAGTTTCTTCAGTTCCTGCTCTGCATGCTGCGCTACTTTACGGGCAGATGAGATGATAAATGACCGATGATAGCTGCTTTGAGTGAGTGCAGGCCCGGAATGTTGCTCCATGTTACAGCCGCCTTCGAAAAACGATCTGACTTTTTCGGGCAGCTTTCCAGTAAGATCGTATTTCCGGAGTATATTGGCAGCCTGAATGAAAGAGATGGTTTGGGGAATTGAAGGCCCGCTGCCAATGTCTTCGGGATTGTCGTTGGGAACATCAGAGATAATGAGGTCAATCAGCTCCACATGCCTCAGTTTTGTTAGCAGCTGGCCGCCCTTTATGGCAGACATGGCTTTTCTCACCGTATTCATTTCGCCGATATCTGCTCCGCTTTCAAGCAATAGCCTGTACACCGGTGCGATATTGTCGACGGTTAAGTCGGAAGCGGGCTTGCAAAGCAGGGAAGAAGTACCACCGGATACAAGATTTAATACGAGCGATTCTTCCGGTATACCTGCGATAAACATCAATAGTTCATTAGTAGCCGCAACCGAACGTTGATCGGGAACAGGATGTGAGCCATAAGCTACCTGCGTGTAGTTCTGTTTGTGCAGGGGATCGGGGGTGCTGACTACCATCCCCCCCTTCAGCATAGCACCTGCAACTTGTTCGATGGCCAGTGCCATGCTTGTAGAAGCCTTACCGCTTCCAATAAGGTATAAATCTCTGTCTGCGAGAGATATTACCTGATCATAGACGGTAATGGTTCTGTTCTCCGGGTTTGCAGATATCAGTTCCGGCATAAGCTGGAGCGGATTCACCCTTGTGAGAATTTTATTAAAAACCTTTTTAAGGCCTGATCTATCAATCATTTTCTAATCATCAACAAAGTTATACAAAACAGGTGTATGCTGTTAAAGCTGGTCAAATACCAGAAGAGCCAATTGAAAAAATACGTGTAAACACCTATTTGAATATTAGAAATTTTTAATATTTTGAGCTCGATTTAGCATTTTGGCACAGTTAGCCGATAAGAAAATCCGGTGTGTGGAACCGGATTTACAGTGTTTCCAAGTTTAATCTAAGGTCAGTAATTATGAGTGTTTCTGCAAAAAGAGCCCGGGTAGACTATTCAACTCTGGTAAAGTATTTACAGGCTCAGGAAACAAGAAAAGCTAATGAACTTCTCGAAGAGGTTCTGCCCAAGCTGGTAGAATATCTGCGTGTAACGATGGGCGCCGACCACACCACAGCAGAAGAATGCGTTCAGCAAGCTTTCTTGAATGTATATGAGAGGATATTGGGCGATAAGATTCGTGATCCCAAGTCGATTCTCAGTTACATGATGCAGGCATCAAGGAATGAGTATTTATCCTATCGTGACAAAAATAAAAAATATACAGATCTGCCAGTGGCACATGATCCAATTGTGGAGCCGGCAGAACAGGTAGAACTTCTTATAGACCGGGAAAGGAAACAGGCGATCAAAGACTGCATGAGAAAACTGGATCGGGAGTCGCGTGAATTTATTCTCTATTTCTTTGAAAATCCCGGCGTGCGTTCGAGGCAGGTTGCCAAGAAATTCAATACTACCGAAGCAAATGTGAGAATTAAAAAGCACAGAATAATCAATCAGCTGAATCAGATGTACCTTGACAGAATGACCGAGGGTTGATCCGCCCGGTCATGCTGTTACAATGATGCCCTGACTATCCATCAAATAGAGTTTCAACATTGAGCTTAGCATTTTGTATATTCTCGCTCCCTGAAAACAGAACGAGCTTATACCATTGGAGTTTATCAAGCCCTACGCGGCTCTAGTTGAACAAGAACTGAGATCCCTGCCTTTTCCCGATGTACCGGAGACTCTTTACGCTCCCCAAAGATATATTTTAGAAAATGGAGGAAAGCGCGTTCGCCCCGTGCTGGCGTTAATGAGCTGCGGAATTTGTGGAAAAAAGCCGGAGAGAGCTTTGCCGGCCGCACTCGCGGTGGAACTCCTGCATAACTTCACTCTGATCCATGACGACATCATGGATCAAGCCGATAGCCGGCGCAGTATGCCTTCAGTACATATCAAATGGGATGTGCCATCGGCTATTTTATCCGGCGACGGGCTATTCGTACAGTCGATGCTGCAGCTTCAGCGCTTATCAGACGATATTGATCATAAAAAAGTATCGGGGATTTTTTTAGAAGGCATCAACCGAGTGTGCGAAGGGCAGGCGTTGGACATGGAATTTGAAAATCGACAAAATGTGAGCGCCGACGAGTATCTTTCAATGATTGGCGGAAAAACCGCAGCATTGATCAGTGCCTCCCTGGTGATGGGCGGCCTATGCGGTAATGCAGACGACCGGCAAATTGAGCACCTCGACACGATAGGAACGTCACTCGGGCTTGCATTTCAAATCCAGGACGATTGGCTTGATGTAACCGCCGATCCGGAAAAATTTGGAAAAAGAAGGGCCGGAGATATTTACGAAGGCAAGAAAACATTTTTGATGCTGAATGCGTTAGAAAACTGCTCTGACACCGAGCGTTCCAGAATCCAGGTACTTTTGAGTGAACCGGTGCTAACTTCAGAGATGGTAGATGAAGTATTATCCCTTTACAAATCCTGCGGAGCTATTGATGCTGCTTACAATGAGTTTATCAATTATTACCGCAGAGCTGAAGAGGCGCTTCATGCTTTTGAACAATCCCCATATAAACAAGATCTTCTACAACTGATTAATTACCTGAAAAACCGTGAAATCTGAATTGATGCGCAATCTACTTATTCTATTCCTGCTGGCTCTCGTTTTATCATCATGCCGAAGCCAGGACCTTATTCGGCCCGGTGATTCCATTGAAGTGGCATACGAAAAAGCAATGAATCAGTTTGTAAATGAAAATTTCAGCGACGCTGCCCGAGCTTTTGAAACGGTCGTTTCAATCGGGCGGGGTACCGATATAGGCCAGGACGCCCAGTTTTACTTGGCTGAAAGTTATTACAACGACCGTCGCTTTCTTATTGCAGCATCCGAATATCAGAGATACGCGCAATTTCATCCAAATTCTACAAGAAGAGAACAAGCCGACTTTTTGCAGGCTAAGTCGTACTATCAGCTCAGTCCGCGATACAGGCTCGATCAAACCTACACTAGGCAGGCAATAGAACAGTTTAGATTATTTACATCCCGATATCCTAATTCGGAACTGGTAGAAGAAGCTGCCGAAATCATTTCCGAATTAAGAGATAAGCTTGCACGAAAACAGTTTACGGCAGCCGAATTTTACATGCGTACGAACCGCTACAATGCAGCGGCCGTGTACTACGACATCGTGATTGATGAATATCCCGAAACGCGATGGGCCGAGCGATCGGTGGCAAGACAAATAGAGGCCTATATTCTTTTTGCCGAAAACAGCGTTCCTCAGCGGCAGGAAGAACGATTTGAAAAGGCTCTTGCCAGCTATGATACGTATCTGCAGCTATTCCCCAGAGGCGAGTATCGCGACCGCGTTGAACGACTTTATGAACGTGCCCGAAGAGGTCTTGAGGAAGTTCAAAGCCGGGATTCGGTAGCCCAAACCGGCCGGTAATTTGGGTAAAAGGATCGGGATTTTCGGCGGATCGTTCGACCCGGTTCACACCGGCCATGTTGAAGCAGTGGCATCCTTTCTGAACAGTGGCCTGCTTGACGAGGTTTGGGTGATGCTCACCCCGGATCCGCCTCACAAACTGGGAAAATCCAAGGCATCCTACAGCCATCGTCATGCGATGCTTGAACTTGCCTTCGCTGACCTGGACTCCGCTTTTGTCAGTACATACGAAAAAGATCTTCCTTATCCTTCTTACACGCTTCAAACCCTAACACACCTCATTCAGGACTATCCGGTTCATACATTTTTTCTCTGCCTGGGAGGCGACAGTGTCAGCCATTTCCATGAGTGGTACAAGTTTGAAGATATCCTTGGGATCTGCAGCCTGATCGCGGCAGAACGCCCCGGTAACAGCACGGAAAGTGCAGATCCCAGGGTACTGGAGAAAACTATTTTTGTGGAACATATCCCGCTTGATATATCTTCAACCGGTGTAAGAAGCGGAACGATTGATAAGGGCTACCATCTGCCCGAAAATGTTGAACACTATATAAGCAAGCATAAACTCTATTGAATCTTTCCTGAACCATGAAGCGAAGCCACTTTTTGAAAACTTTTGGACTGGGAGCCGTTTCTCTTCCATTTATGAAATCAGGCAAACCGGGGAAAACGGACTACAGCTCTCTCACCAAACCTAAACGGCTGCAGCCCGGCGATACCGTAGCGCTGACAGCTCCGGCCGGAATCGTGTTCGAGGAGACCGATTTTGAGCGGATGCAGACCGAGCTGGAATCGCTCGGTTTTAAGGTGGTATTCGGAAATTATGTTCGAGAGCGCCATGGCTACTTCTCAGGTACAGACGAAATGCGTGCAAGGGATCTGAACCGGTTTTTTCAGGATTCATCGATTGATGGCATTCTTGCCGTTCGGGGCGGCTGGGGATGCGCCAGAATCCTGCCGCTGCTTGATTTCGACGCGATTAAAGAGAACCCCAAAGTGTACTGCGGCTTCAGCGACAATACCACGCTGCACCATGCCTTACTGGCATATACCGGATTGATCTCATTTCATGGGCCAAACGGAAATTCGGAGTGGACCGATCTGACACGCGGAAGTTTCAAAAAAGTAGTGATGGACGGAGACATGCCTGTCTTCACATCAAACAGGAGCGTGAAAACCCTGGTGCCGGGTCGCACCGAGGGCCGGCTTTTGGGTGGAAATCTTACCATTTTAACCACCACGCTTGGCACTGCCTATCAGCCGGATACAGAGGGTGCAATATTATTTGTTGAGGATATCGGAGAGCCGGTTTACAAAATCGACCGGATGCTTACACATCTGAGAAAGGCCGGTCTTATTAGCGGAATCAAAGGGTTTATGTTTGGTGGATGTACCAATTGTCTGGAAACCGGTGGTGCCAACTTCACCATCGAGCAGGTTTTGAGAGATCATCTGGAACCGCTGGGGGTACCCGTGATAACGGGGGTTGATATCAGTCATGATCCTGACAATTTCACCGTGCCGCAGGGTGTGATGGGCCGCCTTGATGCCGACACAGGCACATTCGAGCTGCTCGAGAAAGCTGTGGTGTAAGTAAAGTAGAGGAGGGGTTTTCATTTGGTTTGAATCGGAGGGAAACGTGATTGTATTGAAAACGGCGCCGGCGAATTTTACAGGTTTCGCGGGATGGGTGCCCTTGGGTGAAAGACATGTTGATGGAATTTCCCCTAAACCCCTCATTGCAGATCGCGGTGTTGATAAAGATGCAGCCTCGGGGTTTTTCAATCATTGCATCTTTTACCCGGGGGCGCTGCAACGGGCTGTGTTGTGTGACGCCTTCAGCGTCTGGTTAAGTGCCATTATTTTAGACCAATCCACCACGGAATTTGCCTGTTTTATTCTATGGTTTCGTTCCGGCAGGAACGGCTGGTCGGCAGCACCGGCGGTGCGCAGGCCCCACGTCCTCCGGCTGGTTTTATGAAAAGCCGCGGGATAAAAATCCGGAGGATGTTCACGAATTTCCGGAATGGGTCAAAAGGAGGGGTATCCCCGTTGATGGAATTTCCCCTGAACCCCTCGTTATAGATCACAGCGTTGATCAAGATGCAGCCTCGGGGTTTTCAAACATGGCATCTTTTACCCGGGGCGCTGCCCAGGGCTGTGTTGTGTGACGCCTTCAGCGTCTGGTTAAGTGCCATTATTTTAGACCAATCCACCACGGAATTTGTCTGTTTTATTCTATGGTTTCGTTCCGGGAGGAACGGCTGGTCGGCAGCACCGGCGGTGCGCATTCGCCATGTCCTCCGGCCGCGATTTATGAAAAGCCACGGGATAATAATCCGGAGGATGTTCACGAATCGTTGAAATGGGAAAGAGGGGGCATCTCCCTTGCCGGGTTCTCCCATCAACCCCTCGATACAGATTGCGACGTTGGTCTGAGTTCGGGCTCGGGTTTTGGCTTTTTGACCTCATGCATATCTACAAACAGGAAGCTCCGCCTGAGCTATGGGCTATCATTTTGCCACAAACGAACCTCCCATAAATGATGCCTAAACAAATACATTGACACTGTATATCAAACCCTGCACCTTGTACCCTGCACCCTGCGCCCTGCACCTTGATTTCTTTAATACTCAAGCAGCTTATTCAACGATTCACGAAGGCGATAGTTTGCAAGATAGCCCGTTTCAAGCTCTTTGCTGAATGGTATCGGCATATGCAGCGACGAACACCGAATAATTGGAGCATCCAGGTATTCGAACGCCCGTTCGGTAATTCCCGCAGATATTTCGCTCATCGGGCCAAGAACTTCAGAAGGTTCCTGCAGCAAAAGAACGCGCCCTGTTTTCTTTACGCTTTCGGTAACTGTGGCCCAGTCGATAGGAGCAAGCGACCTAAGGTCAATGATCTCCAATGAAATCCCGTTTTTTTCAAACTCCTGCGTCATCTCTTCTGCCCATATTACCCCATAGCCGTAGGTGATGATGGTGGCATCATTGCCTTCTCTCACCGTACGGGCACGTTCGAGATCTACAAGTTTGCATACGTCGGGCGTTACCTCCTTGATGCTTCTGTAGAGCTTCTTATGCTCGAAAAAGAGAACCGGATTGGGATCATAAAGGGCAGTATAAAGCATATTCTGAGCATCCTCAACGGATGATGGCACCAGCACACGAAGTCCGGGCAGCTGCATAAACCAGCCTTCCGGCGATTGCGAGTGGAACGGTCCGGCAGCAACTCCTCCGCCGTGTGGGGCGCGGATGGTGATATTCATATCGGGCATCCAGCGGTAGCGGCCTTTCGAGAGGTTGTTCACGATCTGGTTGAATCCGCAAGAGATGAAATCGGCAAACTGCATTTCTACAACAGGCTTAAGCCCTTCGATTGCAAGTCCTATCGCCGCCCCGATGGCTCCGGATTCAATGATTGGCGTATTGCGGATCCGTTCCTTTCCAAATAGTTCATGAAAACCCTCGGATGCTTTAAAAACCCCGCCATACTCCGCTACATCCTGCCCCATCAGGATAAAGCTTTCATCCTCATTGAGGGCCTGCTTCTGCGCCATGTGAATGGCATCGATAATCCGTTTTTCCGATTCCGGGTGTTTTTTACCATTGCTTTGCGGTTTGGGCTGCGGACTGAGTCCGGCCCGTTTCATTTCGGTTTTTTCATCAAATACGGGGTTGGGTGACCTTAGGGCTTTTTCAAGGTCCGATTTGAACTGGTTTCTGATCTCAGTTCTGATTTTTTCCAGTTTATTTCGCTGTTTGATGATTCCTTCACCTAACATCCACTCTTCATATCTGAAAACGGGATCCTTGGGTTTCCACTTTTCAAATTCTTCGTCAGGTACATAAAACGTGCCGGAGGCTTCTTCATGACCCCGCATTCTGAATGTTTTGGCCTCAATCAGAACCGGTTTGCCCTTGAGAGCCAGCTTTCGTGCCTTAGCCACTGCATCCGAAACCTGGAAAAAGTCATTTCCATCGATCAGCATCCCTTCAAGTCCATACCCGGCTGCGCGATCTACCAGATTTTCGCATGCATACTGCTCTTTTACCGGAGTAGACAGACCATAACCGTTGTTCTCAATCATGAAGATGACCGGGAGCTTCCATACACCCGCAAGGTTAAGTGCTTCGTGAAAATCGCCCTCGCTGGTGGCGCCGTCTCCGCAAAAACTAAGCGCAACATTATTTTGGCCGCGAAGTTTGAAGGCCAATGCTAATCCGTCGGCAACCGGCATAGTTGCGGCAAGGTGGGATATCATTCCAAATATACGATGATCGGTGGTGCCAAAATGAAAAGATCGGTCTCTGCCGCCGGTGAAACTATCTTGCTTCCCAAATAGTTGTGAAAACAGGGGATAGAGCGGTACACCCCTGGTAGTGAAAACTCCAAGATTGCGGTGCATAGGAAGAATATAATCATCCTTGTTGAGACTCAGTGTAGCGCCTACCGAGATACCTTCCTGCCCAATACCGGAGAACCATTTGCTGATTTTATTTTGGCGCAACAGTTTGAGCATGCGCTCTTCGATGAGTCTTGGGAGTAGAAGATGTCTATAGTTATCAATAGCTTTCTTTGGTGAAATTTTTTTTGCAGGGGCTAACATTAATATAAAATTTATGTGTAATTTATTTGTTTACTGGACGTATGAATGTACTCCGCAACGGCAAAAAAATTACTGACCTAATGGACAGGAACAAAAGACAATTTGTCAAACATTATTTATCTAAAACTTAGCTTACTCTTAATTAATCAAACAGACACCAATGATGGAAGCACTCGGCAGGCAAATCCTAGTAGAATTTTACGACTGTGAGCAATCAAGAATAAATGATCTTACATATGTAGAAAACTCATTGATTCAGGCAACCAAGGATGCTAACGCCACAATCATTTCTCACAACTTTCATAAATTTAGTCCATATGGGGTAAGCGGTGTCGTGGTAATCGCCGAGTCGCATGTCGCCATTCATACCTGGCCGGAATATAACTACGCCGCTGTTGATATTTTTACATGCGGCGATACAATTGAGCCCTGGACCATCCAGGAAAATCTCAAGGAGCTGTTCAACTCCAAAAGCGTCTCAAGTATGGAGATGAAAAGGGGTCTTTTCAAAGTGCCCAAAGGCCAGAAACTGCTCTTCAAACCAAGCCAGGAGTTCCAGTCTAATTAGATTGCGGGTCCTGCATCGAGGGTAAAGAAAGACAGTGCTTGTGCAATTTTGATTTAATCTTTGCCAGGCTACCGGACGAGAACAATCGCTGTTGGTTTTTTTCGGTCATTTTGCCTTTAGCGAACATCTCAATTTTGAAAAATCTTCAATGAGTTTTTCCACGCAGATAATGAAATTTCAGAATACAAACAGGACAAGATTATTATGATGGTAAAAACACCAAATTGTTACTGCCTGGTGAAAGGCGCAGCAGAAGGTCGTACCCGGCTAAATGCATTTGATAAAGCACTTCTTGAAGCCGGCGTGGGCGATACCAACCTGATGCGGATGAGCAGCATACTTCCGCCGGCTGCCAAAGAAATTCCAGTTAAAGAACTGATACTTCCTAAAGGCGGACTGATACCGCTCGCTTATGCCGCTTTTGACGGTACTACTCCCGGGCAGATGATCTCCGCGGCCATTGCCGTGGGGATACCGGAAGATGATCGTGAACCCGGTGTTATCATGGAATTTGAAGACCATGCTCCGCTGACAAATGTAGAAGAGATTGTTCGTCAGATGGTCATTGACGGTTTCGAATATCGCAACAGGAAGCTGAAAGAGATAAAATCGCTTGGGGTTGAACACAAGGTAGAACGATGCGGAGCCGTGTTTGCCGCGGCAGTTCTTTGGTATAAGTAGAAGCAAGGGGCAAGTTACAAGCTGCAGGGTTGCGAGTTGCCGGTTACGAGTTACCAGTTAACAACTTAAGGGCCAAGTTTCTTAACTTCAGCATAGTAGCCTGTAGCCTGTAGCCTGTCGCTTGCACCCTGCACCCTGTACCATATGATCTCGGAATTCAAACCATTTCTTATAAAATGCCACTTCAATACAACGAGTATTACAACGAACAAACCGGGTTAACAGTAGGCCTGAAGAAGCTGCTGTTTTCGAAGCAGTCGGAGTACCAGCTGGTGGAGGTGTATGAAACCGATACCTGGGGGAACCTGATGACCATAGACGGGATGGTAATGCTCAGCGAGTGGGATGAGTTTGTTTATCATGAGATGATCAGTCACGTGGCGATGTTTACACATCCCAACCCGAAGCGTGTACTTATTATCGGCGGGGGAGACGGCGGAACGGCAAGAGAGGTATTGAAGCATCCAACTGTGGAATCGGTGGATATGGTAGAGATTGACAAAACCGTGGTAGACGCCTCCAAACTTCACTTTCCCGGCGTTGGCGACTTCGAGAACCCTAAGCTGAATGTGCTGTATGAAGACGGCATTGCATTCGTAAAGAATGTGAAGGATCCGTATGATGTGATTATCATCGACGGCTCGGATCCGGTTGGACCGGCAGAAGGACTTTTTGAAAAAGATTTCTATCAATTCTGCTTCGATGCCATGAATGAGAACGGCGTGCTTACCGCGCAGACTGAGAGCCCCTGGGTGGAGTCGTACTATCCAAGCATGAGAAAGGTGTTTCATGCCATTGATGATCTTTTCCTGTTCTCGAAAATGTATCTCAATTTTATTCCCCTTTACCCGGCCGGAATGTGGTCGATGGCGTGTGCTTCCAAAATGGCAGATCCGTTGAGCGATGAAGTGGGGGAGAGGATTGCCGGCGGCAGTGAAATTGTTTCGGCTCTGAAATACTACAATGGCGACGTGCACCGGGGTGCATTTGCACTTCCGAATTTTGTGGCAGATATCATAAAAAGGTAAGAGACAGCTGCCTTTGTGCAAGCGGTAAAAATCTCTGAAATCATCCCTATTCCGGGTGAATCATTAATGCCCCAGTTATACATACACATCTAAGAGCACAAGCCGGTAAAAGGCACATCGCTTCGGAACCGTTTTTGCCTCTTTTCTTTATTCCTATTCCACGTAAAATCAGTATCTTATAAATTGCCATTCAGGGGTTGCCGATAGCCCGGATAGTGGTGTATTCTTACCCCAGAAATCTCTCAAACTTAAATTATTTAGGCGCTGATTTTTGTTTCGAAAACATGATAAACAAAACAACTTTAACCTATGTGCTGCAATTTTTTAATGTATATTATCAATAATAATTATTGATACAGCCATTTATCCGTCAGATACACGCTTCCAGCGGCGGTTCCAAGAACGGCCATACTGAGGAGAGGCTGCCAGATCACAAAGCCGCCGATGGTTCCAAGAACTGCTCCCAGGTACTGGATGGTTTTGAGTTGTTCGTTGGTCGCATTTTGAATCATAGCTTCGAGCCGCATCTCATCATAGCTGGTCAGATTTTCTTCCACCAGTTTCTGAACATCAAACCTGTTCACCAGGTTGAACAACAGATTGGTGATGGCATCATCGAGCTGCTCCCCATTTTCTGAAACAATACGGGGTATGCCCTCGAGCAGGTCGTCAACAAAATCGATCCGCTTCTGAACAGAAAAAGGAATATCATCGAGCGAAGCTTCGATCAGTTCAGGCAGCTCCTTACCCCTGAGAAAGGCGTAGGTTTTGACGGCCGTTCGTTCTATCGGCTTATCCATCAGCCTCTGGTTTATTTCATCAGCAATGGCTGAGCTGATCTGCTTTCTCACCTGTTCATCATCAAGGTAGCCGGTGATGTATTCCATGAGCCAGTTTTTCACCTCAAGCCTGAACTCTTCTTTTCTGACAAATTTCCTTATGTCGGCGGCAGCTTTGCGGCGGTATTTCCTCACAGCATCCGACTCCTCAATTTTGCGCTTGATCATTTCCGGATTGATAAGATCTTCGGAAACCGAAAGCGAAAGGCGGTATGCTATTCTCTCTTTCTGTGCAGGAATCAAACCCTGCCCGAGCAGTGGCCTTTTTTTCAGCGGGCGGAAAAGCATGGTGATGGCAATCCAATTGGTGAGAAACCCAATCATCCCGCTCACGGTAATAATTCTCAAAAGCCCTTCAAGTGGCAGCACCATTGTAAATAAAGAGAGGGAGCGTCCGTCAAAGTCCCAAAGGAAAGAAAAGAGAAACGCTGCAAGCAGAATCCAGGGGATTGGCCTCAGCCAAAAAAGAATTTTCAGCTTTGGCTGTGGAGGCGGCGGGATAAAGTCTTTCTCTTGCGCTGAGGTAGAACTGCTCTCGATTGCTTCCGAAATGATAGCTCCAAGGCGTGAGGAGGATGTGGTTTCGGAAACATGATCGTTGTCGGCCATTTCAGAACTGTTTTTCCTGTTAAGACGTAAGAATACGCTTCACAGTTTCAGGTGACAGGGATGAGTTATTCATCAGCGATTTTAGCTGACGGAAAAGGGTGTGGTATCTGTCTGCAGAGTCGAGGTAAGGCGAGAGCTTTTTGCCGGGAGTGAGGTAGCCCGATTGCACCGAAAGAAGCTGATCCGCGATCCAGCGGTCGAGCTGTTCGCCATAACGGGATGGCGAGATCAGCTCCGGTTCAACAAGCCGATGGCCTGCATCGGATGCACTGCGTACTGGTCGGAGCGATGCAGGATGCGAATCGCTGGCATCGCCGGAGGGATAGAAGTATAGCTCCGGGTTAAAATCATTGGTCAGCGGCTCATTCAGCTCTTCCGGAATAGCAAGAGCTTTTACCGTTTCCTCGTATATTCGGCTGTAAAGACCGGCGAGGTCGGACCTGAGTTCACCATTAGCCTGGTTGGGTGTAAGATCGAGCCGCAGCGGATGAATGCTCTCGTGAGGATCATCGTCATCCGCAATTTCCTGGAGAAATATGGGCTTCAGGCCGTTTTGATTGCCGAAGCTGAGGTATTGGGTACGAAGTGCGTCCCAGGTTTCGCTGTAAAAGGCGTTGGAGTCGGTACGGGGATAGCTGATCAGCGCCTCATTTGAAGAGGGAAGAGCGGTTTGGAAGAGTTCCTGGAGCAGTTCCTGCGCCCGCGCATAGTTTGGTGCCAGCCCCTCAGCAACGCACATCTCAAGCACATCGAAGGTAGAGAGCGGTTTGTACGATTTGAACTCATTCAGCCCGGGGTTTGGCCTTACCTGGATCCACTCATCAGGATTGGCCGTTAGCAGCTGTGAACTTCGATATTCGTTGCCGTTCTCACCCAGAAAGCGAGAATAGGGCACATAGCTGCTAAAAAGAGACGCAACGGCTGCATATTCAAAAACGGGAAGGGAAGGTTCACTGTTCCAAAGCCCACGGATGAGATAGCGGTTCTTGAGCCTCTGCTCGAGGACCCTGTCGTTCAGTCGTGTGGTTTCGGTCAATGTCTGAACAATTCCCGATTTGCTGATTCTTCGAATTCTCCCTCTGAGGAGTACGGCCGACTTTAAAAACCTTGAAACGGACCATGCGATGAAATCTCCGGATGGATCGGTATCTGATGCAACCACGATGTTTCCGGCCCACTTAGCCTGTTCCCTGAGTTCGTTGCGAAAATCGAGCTTGTCCGGATCGGCTACCGGTTTAAGGGAATTCTTTTCAGCGTTGTAATCCGGTTTCCAGCAAAAGCCGCCTGTTGCCATAACGTACACCGACGACGGTGCAACCCTTTGAATGGTTTTGGCAAGCACGGGCGATTCCACGATCAGAAGTGTGTAAATGGATCCGCTCACATCTCCTTTGTAAGTTGTTTTAGATAGCGGTTCTCGAGTGCTGTCATGGCTTGTTTCTGCGCATCGGTTGCATCTTCATGCCCTGCCAGATGCAGAAGGCCGTGGACAAATACCCTTAAAAACTCCTCTTCCGGCAAGCTATCAAATTCGCTGCTCTGTTCCATGATCCGGGGAGCGCAGCAGTAAAGTGTTCCCTCAATGGCATCGGGATCACCCTCATCGTATCTGAATGTGATAATATCGGTTACATAGTCGCGATCCAGAAATTCAATATTCACCCTTACAATTTCCTCCTCATCTACGAAGGCGGTTTCTATCTCCCTGAATGTAACATTTTCACCTTTTTCGGTGATGCTGAGCAATTTCATGAACACTCGGTCATGAACAGGAATCTCAATTCCGCTGGTATTGATGAGAGTTAACTTTTCAGTGTTTTCGGAGCCGGGAGAATCAGGAAATGTTTTCATCATCGAATGTGAAATCGTCCAAATCGATCGAGTCCGTCAGGGAGAGAGCTACGCCGCACATCATCATATCTTCGGGCAGACGTGTGAAATCTCCGGTTAACACCGAATCGCTTACATTCGAGTACATACTGCATCCGGCGCTGTTTTCAACAATGAGTCCGCTGGTAATTCCGCCGGTTTTTCCAAAAAAAGTAACCTGCTTCAGAATATCGCTTGCGATGAATGCCGTGCAGTTATGAAGCTGCAGAAATGTTGTTCCGGAATACACCGATACCATATTCATCCGTTCACCCTCTACCGCAAGGCCCAAATGGATCTCGAGGGCGAGTTTATAGCCTTCCTCCTCATTGAGAACCTCGAGCCGGAAAACATCATCGCCGAGCGGTTTTGGCTTTGCTCCGAGTACTTCCCCGATGGCGTTGATATTTTCTTTGGTAAATTCGTGAATCATAACGGTAAAGTTTTTCAAGTCTGTTTTCGATAATATACAATCTGCCCGGCTAACTTTAAATGCAGATCAGATATCGATACCAAAACGGCGAATCTGCTCCCTGCTTTCTTCAAGGGTTTCCGGCATCGGAAGCCTGCCACCGGTTATCATATCGATCTCAATCGCCATTAACTCGGCAAATTCAGTTTCATCGAGCTCGTAGTAGATATTTTGCAGAATAGAAAGCCTGCTTACGGTAAAACTGATATCCGACACCTTATCGTCCCGGCGTTGGCGCAGCCTTTCGACCTGACGGCTGAGATTTTGGGCGCGGTCTGTTCTTGCCCGGGCCCGTGCCTGCTGCATCTGGTCATTCAGATCATCGATCCGGTCTTCGAAACGATCCAGGTCGCGCATATCCCATCGCAGTTCGCGCAACAAACGTTCACTTAGAAAATCGGCGAGATCAATGGCACGTTCACCCTCGTTTACTCTCATGTATCTGAAGGCATAAAGAGCTGCAACAGTCCAGTCGTGCTCGATTTTGCGGAAAGGAATCATATCCTCTCCGTATCTCAGCCAGTAAGCGGCCTCTTCGATATTTCCATCGCGAATCAGGGCATCGGCAAGCTGAGTGAATCCATATCGGTAATTGCCGAGCATACGCCTTACGTTTTCGTCAAAATAGACCCGTGGTGAGTTCCACCTGTTAAATTGAAAATTTCCAAGCCGGTTCGCATGCACTTCCGGGTCCACATAGCCGAACGGACCTCCATCGCGACGAAGCGGCATCACGCGAAATGCTTTTCCTTCGAACTGGAAATAGTTTTCCATACCCAGCTGGCCGGACCTTGAAACGGTATTAGCGAAGTAAATTGGCCTCAGCCACATATTTCGTTCCAGCAGATGCAGTATCATTTTGTCCTGAGTCTGCAGGTAGAATCTTGGGTTACCCTGGCCGTCCTGACCTGCAAATCTGCCTTCGAGGAAAAATCGCATGTCATTGTTAAGCTCATCTACAGGAACAGAAAATGGGGTAGCCATCCTGATCTGATTGTACAGCATTTCGCTCATTTCAATGTCCTGGAGCGGGGATCCGCTCCCAAAAAAAGTGCCGGTGGTATCTTCGAGCTGTTCGGGTGTGGCTTCAAAGATGTGCCTTAGCAGATTCTTATTTACCGGAATTACGATTTCCTGTGGATTGAAGAGTTCAAGCCGGGAGGTCATATCATCAATTTCATCATCGGTAAGGTCGATGGCCAATGGCAGGGCGCCGTGCACCTGGCGGTCGCGCAGCTGCCGAATGTACCAGTCGGTATTTAGCAGGCTGAGGTTTACAACACGAACATCGGTGCGGATTCCTTCCACTTCCTGCAGAAACCAAAGAGGAAAGGTGTCGTTATCGCCATTGGTGAAAACGATAGCGTTTTCTTCGAGCGAGTTCAGAAGGTTGTAGGCATAGTCGCGCGGCACAAAATTATCGGTGCGGTCGTGGCTGGGCCAGTTTTCTGCTGCCATCCAAACGGGGACTGCGAGAAAAATGAGTCCAATAGTACCAAATGCGACACCCTTGCTGCCTTTAGTGAACTGTTTCACCAGATCAAGTATGGCTGTCACGCCAATGCCCACCCAGATGGAAAATGCAAAGAAGGAGCCAACGTAAGCATAATCACGTTCGCGAGGTTCATAGGGTGTCTGATTCAGATAAACGATAATTGCGAGGCCTGTTAGTACAAAGAGCGCGGTAACCGCGGTTGCCCTGGGCCAGTCGTTACGAAAGTGGTAGATCAAACCGAAAAGCCCAAGAATAAAGGGCAGGTAAAAATAACCCGAATTGGCCGGGTTGTCCGAATGTCTTGTTTCCCCGAATCCCGAATACCATCCGGTGTCCTGTATATCCGCCTCGCGCCCGATGAAATTCCAGTTGAAATAGCGCAAATACATATGGTTTATCTGGTATTTCCAGAAGAACTCCATGTCGGAGTCAAATTGAGCGTAGTACTCAAGATGATGCGGTTGAGAGGAGTGGCGGCGCGGGAAAATCGTCTCCTGCGATCGATCTATGTTGCCGGTTCTATTGCTGAATGTGTTACCCCTCAACAGAGGCGACTGCCCGTATTGGTCCCGGTTAAGGTAGCTAACAAACGCTTCTACAGTCGATGGATCATTTTGGTCGATGGCAGGTTCGGCCTGCGAGCGTATGATGACAAGCGCATAGCTCGAATATCCAATGATGATCATGGTGTAGGCAAGCATCACAAGGTTTGCTATCCGCAATCCTTTTTTGTGGGTGTAATAAACCCCAAAGGCAACAGCTGCTACGAAGAGTACAATAAACGTAATGGGACCAATGAGGCCGTATGTAACGCTCCCGATCTGTCCGGCGATATTGGGCAGGTTGATGATCGTGAACGGAAAAATGGTTAGAAAACCCAGCACGGATATCGCTCCCATGGCAAGAAACGAAATGGGCGTAACTTCTATCTTTTTGAAGTAGATAATCAGCGCCACAAAGAAGAGCGCCAGCAGGTTTAGAAGGTGAACGCCAATTCCAATTCCAAACATGTAGGCGATTAAAACGAGCCACCGTTCAGAGTAGGGCTGGTCGTGATTGGCCGACCATCGCAGCGCCATCCATACCACAAGTGCGGTAAAAAACATGGAAGAGGCGTACATCTCAGCTTCAACAGCATTAAACCACTGTGTGTGGGTTACAGTGAACATGAATGCGGCGATGAGTGCACCGGCGTACATGCCGATTCTGTCCATCAGGTCCATTTCATCGGCGGGACCGCGCCACTCTTCTATCAGCCTCACAATAATGAGGTAGAGCAGCATTACTGCAAACGCGGATACCGTGACGCTTATCATATTGATACTGAGAGCCACATATTCGGCCGGAACAAACATTGAGACAATACGACCGGCGATTGCGAAAAAGGGTGAGCCGGGGGGATGTGCAACCTGCAGGGTATGCGAGATTGCGATATACTCGGCCGGATCCCAAAACGAGGCTGTTGGCGCTACAGTTAGTACGTAGATGATAAATGCATAGAGAAAACTAAGAGAGGCAAAGAAAATATTCCGCGTACGATGTTGTGCGAAAATTGAGGCAAAATCCATGTAGATAATTAATCAGTTACAATTCGGGTTCACTGAAACCATACCTGCTCGAACAGAGAACAGCTAACGGATTGAGGTTTTGGAATATTTTTCCAAGCGAATGAAAGCTCAAAAGATACCGAATCGGGGCATGTTTACACAATCTAAAGTGCACTTCAGGCGGTGCAATATATGAACACATTGGATGAAATTAAGCCTTGCCAGTCGTTCGAAAAATGGTTATCAACAGCCTGAACCTGAATCAACAGACCAAAAACCTCTCTATGGCAGCAAAATCTGTTCAAAAAGAGCGATTTACAACAAAATGGGGACTAATACTCAGTGTTCTCGGAATTGCCGTAGGCACGGGAAATATCTGGCGTTTTCCCAGAATAGCCGCTGAAAACGGGGGTGAGACAGGCGCAGGTGCATTTCTCATCGCATGGGTCACGTTCCTCTTTATCTGGTCAATTCCATTAATTATTGCGGAATATGGAATTGGACGCAATGGCCGTAAGGGTGTGGTAGGGTCTTACATCAAAATGGCAGGAGAGAAATTTGCCTGGATGGGCTCATTTATCGGTTTTGTTGCAACAGCCATCATGTTTTATTACAGCGTGGTGGCGGGTTGGTGTCTGTATTACCTGCTTGAATCAGTATTTTCGTCGCTTCCCGAAAATGTGGAGCAGGCATCAATGGTGTGGAATGGGTTCCAGGGATCGATGTTGCCATCCGTGTTTCACCTGATTATGATATTCCTTGGCGGCCTAATTATTTTGAAAGGGGTTAAGAGCATTGAGCGGATCAACCTGATATTGATTCCCTCACTGCTGCTGGTGCTGTTAATCTCGCTTGTTAAAGCACTGACGCTACCCGGAAGCGGGGCAGGGATTATATATCTTTTTACACCCGATTGGGCAACCCTGAAGGAGCCGGGGCTGTGGCTTGAGGCTCTCACCCAAAACGCGTGGGATACAGGCGCTGCATGGGGGCTGATCCTGACCTACGGCGCATATATGCGTACCCGTGACGACATCACCATCAGTGCATTTCAGACCGGCATCGGCAACAATCTTGTATCGTTAGTGGCTGCCGTAATTATTTTCTCAACCGTATTCGGCACCCTTGGCGGGCAGATGACCAATGGAGAAGTATTGAACGTAATGCGCGACTCCGGCCCTGCTTCAACCGGTCTCACTTTTATGTGGATGCCGCAGCTTTTTAATGAAATGGCGGGAGGCAAGATATTTGCCATTCTCTTTTTTCTGGGACTAACTTTTGCAGCCTTCAGTTCTCTTATCTCAATGATTGAGCTTGCCACCAAGGTTTTTGTGGATATGGGAATTACCCGTACAAAGGCCACAATCGCCGTTTGTACGGCCGGTTTTATGTTCGGGCTGCCTTCGGCCATTTCGCTCGATATTTTTGCCAATCAGGATTTTGTTTGGGGAGTGGGGCTGATGGCCTCGGGCGGACTCATTTCCTTTGCCGTAATCACCTTTGGTGCCGACAAATTCCGTGAGACACTTGTAAACAATGAGGAGAGCCGCTACAAGCTGGGTAAGTGGTGGGTGTTCATCATTAAGTACGTTGTACCGGTGCAGGTGGTTACGCTGCTTGCCTGGTGGATATGGCTCAGCGCCACTACATTTGCCCCCGATACGTGGTACAATCCTCTCAGCCCGTTCTCCGTGGCCACCGTGTTGGTGCAGTGGGGGATTGTGGTAGCACTTTTCAAATTCTATAACCGGAAGATTGCTGCTAAAACAATTTTGAATTGATGTTATTTCCCCTGGCTCTCGATCCTCTTAAGCGTTTCATTCATCTCCCGCAGAAGCAGGATCATTTCGTTTTCTGAGCCTGGCGTTTCGGTTTCAGTACGGGTGCTCTGCGTTTCGGAGCGGCCTCCAAAATCGGTGATTTCGTCACGCTGATTGAGAACCATTTCCCGGAAGCTTCGCGCATCGATGATACCGGTAAGCGACATATCGGCACCCCCCTGAACGCTTTGACCGGCAGTTTCAACCTGCAAATAGCTGAGGCCGAAATATCTTAAAACCGGTCCTTCCTTAAATGTGAGATCCTGAATTTTGTCGAGAGGAACAGTTCTCTCGGTCTGAAACCATAATCCTTTTTTAAAATGAAGGGCCCTTGTTGTGAGTTCACAGAAGAGGCTGTCGAAATATCTGTTGATATACATCTTTCCGAAAATGAGCCAAAAAGGAAGCAACACGATGCCAATCACCGTAATCACACAAAAGAAAGAGCCACCGGCATAGATATAGGTTTTAAGCCGGGGATCAAATTTTGCTTCTAACAGCTGCCGGGCTCGCCGGTCTTGCGCTTGATTATTTTTATCCATCAGTTACTCCGTATGTTGATTGAACTATTACCGGAAAGTATACGCAACCGATCGATATTTTGTTCAGGGATCCGGATTCGGATTCAGCTTGCCGCCCCGCACCGTAGCGCCAATAACAATTGCCGCGCTGATAACCACAAAATTTTTAAAGATATACTGCCCCTCGATGGTAAGTACAAAAGGGAATTGATTAAATACGATTTCCGGGAATAGAACGATCGGGCTCATGGTTCCCGCCATTTGGAAGAGCAGTAACAGGATGGTTAGGCGTAAAAATTTCCCGGTGATCATAAGCACTCCGATCAGAACCTCAAAAAGAGCAAGAGAGAACAGCGCAAATGAGGCGGGAATAAGTCCGAACGTGAGAAGGTCGATTGTTGCAAGCGCAAGATCTTCGGCTGGACTTAAGCCGGGGAAAAATTTCAGTCCGCCAAACCAGATAAAGATAAGCCCAATACTATATCGTAGAAAACGGATTCCATAACGGGCCATCCATTTGGTAATAAGTGGATCAAGGAAAGCGAATATTTTCATGATGTATCAACATCCGGGTGTACCGAGTGCCATAAACGATAATTTTAAATTGGTTTAAGCCGCATAGCCCTGATGGTTGGAAAAGATCAAGGTTTTGATACTTCCATTGAAATCAGCCTGAGAAAATGGCACTTTCGAAAAAACTCGGTGTCTATAAATACATATTACGAAACAGTCTTGATTCTATGAGTTCTTCACGGGGGCAGTTTAATCCTCTTCAGCTTCGTCTTTGGATATAAATTTCAGGGCGGCCGAATTCATGCAGTAGCGCAGGCCTGTAGGTTGGGGCCCATCTTCGAAAACATGACCCAAATGCGACTCACATCGGCTGCAAATAGTTTCGGTTCGGGTCATAAAAAAACTGTTGTCTTCACGTTCACCAACAGCGTCTTCACGGATGGGTGCCCAGAAACTTGGCCAACCGCTGCGGCTGTTATACTTGGTTTCGGAGTGGAAGAGAGGCTGACCACAGCCTTTGCATACGTACACTCCATCCTCGTAATGGCTGTTGTATTTGTTTACCCATGGCATCTCCGTACCATGATTTCGCAATACCCTGTATTCTTCGGAGCTTAGCAGCTGCTTCCACTCCTGTTCGGATCGTGTTACTTTTTCATTATTAAGTGAGTCAGCCATAACAGATTCAAAAGTTAAATGTTCAAGGTGAGCATGAAGCTGCAGGGAAACCTGAACAGCTTCAGCGTCAATGCGGTCCGCTTCATTGCATTGGCTCAGCAGCATTGTTGCAAAAGCCAAAAGAAGAACGGCAGACAAGAATTTCTTTTTTGTGATCATGACTACAGAACCGGATTTCTGACAAAATCATTCTAAATACAACAAGTTCACGGGTAGATTCTGTCAGAGGGCTTTGCAGAACCGGTCTTTTGCCCAATGGCTGCATTTTCGGTCGGTTGAAGTCCTCATCCCAAGGCATCAAAGATTTTTTCGGGGTAGTTCATCTTACATTGATTATCAAAATACCTGTTGATAAGTGTGAATGATTCCGAGCATCCGGGACACTAATTGCCTTATGGTGGGAGATCCTTCGACTACGGTCCCGACAGAAAAACACTGTCATGACCTTCGCTACCGGTGACAGATTTATTCGTTGAGTTCGACCAAGGTGTATCCCAAACGCCTTGCCTGTTTATGCAGGTTGTGTAATCGGCGCTCTTGATACTGTTTTTCATAGGCCT
>PWWL01000407.1 GCA_003561515.1 Balneolaceae bacterium | reverse complement strand
TGTTCCCTGTTCCCTGTACCGCGCTGCCTGCACCCTGTAACCTGCTCCTTGCTCCCTGCTCCTTGAATAAAAAAAAGCCACCCACCAATTAAGGCAGGCGACTTTGTGGGATCAAAACTAACTACTTTTCAATAAGTCAGTTCAAAATTACCTGATCTACTATGTGAACAAGCCCGTTTGCTGCAGGAATGTCACCTTCAGCTACTTCAATCTCAAGGGCTGGTTCCACATCAGCTGCGGGTACTTCACCCTGAAAAAGATGGCCTATCACAATATTCTGCATTCGCTCTGGATCTGCCTGGATCTGCTCAAATTCAGCACCGAGAGCTTCAAAAGCTTCATCGGTAGGAGCAATTACCGTAAATGGGCCTTGCTGGGCAATTACATTGTCCAACTCGGTATCAGCAAGCATTTGTGCAAAAATTGTGTGATCCTCACTTTCATTGATAACATCTACTACATCGCCCGCCTGTGCAACAGCAAAATTTAAACCTGCAGCAAAAATCAATGCGAACAGTGCAGTAAAAAATTTCGAAAGCTTACTTTTTGATAACATGTTGACTCCTTTTTTCGAGTTAAAGTTCAATTATACATACATAAATATGTAGGATCAGGTTCCACAAAAAAACCCACTTTAACGCAATGCAAGATGATTAATACATGATATTTACACGAATTTAAAACAAACCCTCTCTCCTGCCCTGAGAGAGCCATTCCAACTGAAATGTAAAATATAATTTAAATTTAAAATACGAATGCATATTGAATACATTATTTATCAGACGAATGTAAAATCAACGGTTTTCAAATAACCGTTTTGGGAGGCACCTGACTGATTCATCCCATGCAGCTGCTATGCCTGATCTGCCCTTTGACTCACCCCGTAAAATGCAGAATGAAGTGATTGCATGAACTGTGTCCGGATGATACTACACCGGCAGATTCATCTGCTGCAGATCAGAAGTAAAACAAGTGATCTAAAATGCGAAATTCCGTATATTATTAGTCTTTTCAATTTTACGAGACTTTTTCATCCACATGTCACAGGCCGATACCACAACAACAGCGGACTCCATCCTCAGGGAAGCGGAAAAGCGCAGAACCTTCGCGATTATCTCGCACCCCGATGCAGGTAAAACCACCCTGACCGAGAAGCTTCTTCTCTATGGCGGAGCTCTGCACGAAGCCGGATCTATCCGCGCCAGGAAAGCCAGCCGCCACGCAGCCTCCGACTGGATGTCGATCGAGAAAGAGCGAGGTATTTCCGTTACCTCATCCGTTTTGCGCTTTGAGAAAGACGGTATCAAGTACAACCTGCTCGATACACCGGGCCACAAGGATTTCTCTGAAGACACTCTGCGAACCCTTGTTGCCGCCGACTGTGGCCTGATGGTGATCGACGTGGCAAAGGGCGTGGAGGAACAGACCGAAAAGCTGTTTGAAGTATGCCGCTTGCGGCAGGTTCCGGTTATCACGTTCGTGAATAAGTGCGACCGGCCCGGTATGGAACCGCTCGAGGTGCTCAGCAACATCGAGAACAAGCTTGGCATCGAGGCTATACCTGCGAGCTGGCCGGTGGGATTCGGACAGAAATTCCAGGGAATCTACGACCTGATCGGCAAAGAACTTCATCTCTATGAAAAAAGTGATCACGGAGCCAGAAAAGCCGAGACTACGGTAACATCACTGGATGATGGACTGGCGGCGAGCTCCCTCTCCGATTCAGAAAAAGAACAACTGATGGAAGAGATTATGCTGATTGAGGATATGTTCGCCGAAATGGATCAGGAACAGTTCAAAAAAGGAACTGCATCCCCGGTGTTTTTTGGCTCAGCCCTGAACAACTTCGGGCTTGACGTATTTCTTAATTATTTCAAGGATCTGGCACCTGCACCACAGGCTTATGCAGATGATTCGGGTGCGGAGCGATCGCTTGGCGAACCTTTCAGCGGATTTATCTTCAAGCTGCAGGCAAATATGAATCCCGATCACCGCGATTGCGCCGCGTTTGTAAGAATCACATCCGGACAGTTCAGGCGGGGACTTGAAGTAACCCATGCCGGCACCGGCAAAAAGGTAAGGATGTCGACCCCGCATACATTGATGGGCGATGAGCGGCATATTCTTGAAGAGGCTTATCCCGGCGATATCGTCTCTCTGTTCAACCCCGGATACTTCAGGATCGGGTCAACACTTCATGGTGATTCTCCGGTCAACTTTAATGTGATCCCCCTCTTTACCCCCGAACATTTCATGAAGGTCTCCACGAAAGACCCATTCAAGCGGAAGCAGCTTCGTGAAGGCCTGAAACAGCTTTCAGAGGAGGGTGTGGTGCATGTATTTGAGGTGCCGAATGGTGTTGGCAATGAACTGCTGCTTGGAACCGTGGGTGTGCTGCAGTTTGAAGTTGTGGAGCACCGGATGTCGGCCGAGTACGGCGTGGAACTGGTGAAGCAGCCGGTTAGCTACCATGCCGCCCGATGGTTGCCCAATAAGAGCGACTCCATTATTGAAAAGCTGGAAAGCGCCTATTCAACCCATATTACCCGCGACATGGAAGAAAACCCCATCGTGCTTTTTGAAAGTGCCTACGCTCTCAGCCAGGCCGAGGAGAAAGTGGGTGCAGAGAACCTGTTCAAGTACAAGCAGGATTGATGCATTGTTGATTGATGATTGTTGACTGTTGATTATTCAAGGTTTAGGCTACAAGCTACAAGCTACAAGCTACAAGCTACAAGCTACAAAAAGCTGTTTCTGA
>PWWL01000045.1 GCA_003561515.1 Balneolaceae bacterium | reverse complement strand
ACTCCCTTCCACCGGGCTACTCCACATGGAGGCGAGACCTGCACGCCCTAGCCGAACGCGCGACCAAAGAAAGGTGGCCAATAGACAAAAAGCACCTTCAACTATACGAGCAAGAAAGAAATCGAATTCTGGAGGCGTACCATGAAACCCAGCATTTATGACGTGCTAGTAGAAGACATTCGCGAAAGGCAAGAGACTGGCCTGCTGCTCGGGCGACGAGACGATGCCATCAGCGAAACATACCGGAGCGTGTTCGAGGCCCTGGTGCAACTCAGGTGGATTATGCTAAAGGGAGATGACGAGTGGCGAGACAACGACGACCACCTAAAGAAAAACGACACTTACGAGTTCATGCCGCCCGCCGACTAAACGAACGCTACGACATCCCCAAGCAAGAAATCGAAGCGATCAATCAAAAGATTCTCGACGGCGACGCGCAATTCTTATGGAGGGAGAGCGGCACCAGAACACACTGGCTTGTTAAGCACATGGAACGTGATATAATCGTAGTTTACTTCAAGCCAGCGCACTACATTTGCACCGTGCTACCGCCGGAAGCGATGGAGGAGTATGCCGAACACCTGTAAATACTGCGGAGGCAAAATCAGGCGCAAGAAGTTCGAAACGAACGACCTGTACGCCGCCCGCCAATACTGCGACCAACCCAAATGCCTCAGAGAAGGAAGGCAAGAAAGACTAGAAGCCCTCTACGCCAAGGACGAGCCGGAAGCCATGCGGAACCACCGGCAAGCCTTCATCACCAGAGCATTATTCCTACTCCGGTGGGGCATGGAACCAATGGAAGCGTTCGACAAGTACGGAAGGGAAGCGAGCAAAGACTGGGAAGACCTCATGCTCAAGGTCAAGGAGGGAAAAGGCGTAAGATTCCTAATCACGGTAGAAGTGTTCGACGGCGGCGAAAAACCCATCTCCAGCGTCACGGAAGAGGAGCACGTCATTTTTGACGACCAGCAATCAACCGCCGACCTAATCAACGTATCGAGCGATATGGCATTGGCCGCTCACAAGTGGCTGTTGGGGAGCGATGAATGACCTTACACAACTCATCAACGGAGCAGACCTGGCTCGACTCATTTCTGAGGAGTATCCGGAAGCTGGCGCAATCGCATCAAAAGGAGGGCGAATTAGGGCCGCATGGCGCGGGGACCGTAACGAAAGTGGAAGCATCATCCGTAGCCCAGGAGGAGGATGGATTGTTAAGGACCACGGTACGGGTGACGCTTACAACGCCTACCAATTCCTACACGAAATTGTCGGACTCGACCATGAACAAATTCTTCAGAGACTCGGCGGCGAAAGCCGCAACGGAAGCAAACACCCTCCTAGAAGGACTGCTCACGCAAGCGGAAGAGTGGGCGCTAGAAGAAAACCTGACCGAAATCCTGGAAACCAACTGGAGGCGAGCTTGCCGGAACCCGAATCTTACAAAAGCGGAACGACAGAACCTCCTGAAGCACTATCAAAGCGCGGATTCACCAAACAAGACCTAACAACGTACGGGATACGCAACGATCACGGCGACGCCATCTTCCCCGTACCCAACAAACAAGCTCCCATAAATTACAAGCGTCGAAAGAAGGAGAAGGACGCCCAACCAAAGTACACGTATGAGTTGAGCGGCGTCGGGGCGCCGTACTGGCACTCGGAAGACGTAACGGAACACACCAAAATTCTGGTGTGCGAGGGCGAACTAAATTCCATGGTGGCTCACTCGGTGCTCGGAGGGGGTATAGGGTGCGTTGGTGTCCCCGGAGCCTCTCACGGAATCCCCAAGCACCTTCTAGACGGCAAAAGCATCTACCTTTACGCCGACAACGATAAGGCCGGAAGGGACGCTATCGCCCGCTGGCTGCCAGAAGCCAGAGCGCTCCAGTTCAAGAGCATCAGCGTATGCGAAGCGCACGAGAAAGACTTTTGCGACATCGCCGGACAACAAGGAAGAGACGCCCTCAAAGAACACTTGAACAAACTCTTGAGCGTCGAGCCGACACTAACGATTCTTGATCGCCGCATCACTGACGACTTCACGGTAGCGCACCTGAGAGAGAACGCTAAGCAATTCATTACCGGCACCGTGAAGAACCCGACCGGGTACACCGAACTAGACGCAATCACGTTCGGACTACCAATTAGCGGCATCAGCCTCATCGCCGCCTTGCCGAGCGCGGGCAAGAGCATGATGCTAAGAGATGTGCTCTTTCACAACGCTAACCTGGGCAAAAAGATACTCTTATTCAGCCCGGATCAGAGCGCCGATAGCATCTATATGTTGTTAACGAGCAGGCGGTGCGGCATTCCAGGCTGGCGCGTTCAACGCCGCCTGTTCACGCACGCCATGATAGACAAGCACGGCACCGAAGACGCTGTCATTCGCGCATGGGGCGAAGCGTTCGATGACACTATCCTCAATTTCAGCAAACGATTCCGCATTAGCAGCGAGAGTGACGTGGGCGAAATCAAACGCATGGTCGAGGACGCTATAGATGACGGTTTCGAGATGTTCGGCGGCGACTACATCCAAATTTTCGAGCCGGAAGACGCTACCGGGAAGGAGATGGACGGCAAAGCTGTTAAGGACATTAAGAAAAACGTTCACGGGTGGGGGGTGCCGTTCCTGTTGGCCGCCCAGCTTGCCAAGTACAAGTTCGGGCGCCACATTAAGAGGGACGGCATTCCCTACGCCAGCGATATTGAAGGGAGCGGCAAGTATTTCCAAGCGGCAGAGCAAGTGTACATGATTT
>PWWL01000026.1 GCA_003561515.1 Balneolaceae bacterium | reverse complement strand
TTTGTCGCGTGCTTTTCGCGATCCCGATACTTCGGGACCTTTTCACTTTTCACTTCTTCACTCCACGAGGTCTTCCCGCACGATTTGGCCGGCCATTCGGGGCCTTACGTATTGGAGGTGACTCAGGGCGAAGTGGCGGTCTACGGCCAGGGTGTCGCCGGGTGCGATTTCATCGTGATTGATAATGGCCCACTCGGACGTTGCGTATTCGGGGTCTACATATACCCACTCCACGCGTTCACCGTTGAGCTTGAAGACGAGGGTCCGGCCCCCGTCGCGTTCCAGGATGGCCGACCGGGGTACGCGGGCAATTCCGCTGTGCGTCTCCACGCGGATGCGCCCTTCCACGGTCATGCCGGGACGCAGCAGGCGGTTGCTGTTGTCCACCTCCACCACCACCTGGCCGGTTTTACTCTCAGGGTTTACCACGGGTGACAGCGAGCGGACGCTTCCCTCCTTTCTGTCGCCGGTAGGGGTGAAGATGTCCACACCCATGCCGCGGCTCAGCCGGTTCAGTTCGGCTTCGAGCACATCAAAGCGGATCAGCACCGTTGTGTCGTCTACCAAACGGCCCAATTCACTGCCGGCGCTGATGTAGGCTCCGGAGGTGATCCGGTCGGGTACCGATAGTTCTCCGTCGAACGGAGCCCGTATGGTGGTGTACGAAAGGTCGAGCTTGGCCCGCTCGAGGGATAGTTCGGCGGCGGCAAGACCCGTGCTGATGCGCACCATCCGGTCGTTATTGCCCTGTTCCTGTGCTTGTTCTCCGCTGCGCGACTGCCGCTGCCGCATTTCTATGTTATAGGCAACCAACGCCGTTTCGTACTCATTCTCAGCCTGCTGCAGCTGGTACTGCCACTCCTGGTCGTCGAACGCAAGCAGCACATCACCCTGCCCTGCCCGGTTGCCGTCATCCAGAAGGCTTTCCGAGATGAACCCGCTGATGCGAGGCCGGATCACGATCTCCCTGACCGGCTCCACCACGCCCGAACTTTCGATGTGAATGTGCAGCGGACGCTCATCGGCAACGGCGAAAATCACATCGGGCCGGATATCGACGTCGTCGGGCCGCTCGGGGCGTTCGCGGTCGTCGGCGCCGGTGCAGGCGGTGAGAGTCAGGCATAGTATTAAAAAGGATGCTAAGGGTGCGGTAAATTGATTATACATGGTACAATTTTGTTTGGGTGACGGCCCTCCCCTCCTTTCCAAGGAGGGGCCGGGGGTGGTTCCTTCATAACTCATCATTCAACTCAATTTTAAATTCTTTGGCTCGGTCTCTGAATTTATCCTCCAAATAGAGAATCACACTTTCATAATCTTCTTCAAAATCCAGATTTTCAATCCTGATTACCTTAATCCCTTCTGTATTCAAGGTTTCATTTTTTTTCTTGTCTTTTTTGACCTTCTCATCGAAATAATGAACATCTCCATCTATCTCAATAGCGAGCTTTAATGCAGGGCAATAGAAATCAACGATGTAGTTTTCTATCCCATATTGCCTTCGCACTTTAAAGCCAAGCATCTTTTTGTCTTTTAGATCATTCCACAAACGGACTTCCCATTTCGTCATATTATTGCGAAGGTATTGGCGCTGTTTCTTTGTTTTCTTTGGATTGATCTTTGGTGTCATCATCTAAAAATCTTAGTAAAGCCAGAGATTTGGTCTTTATTTAACCACCCCTGACCCCTCCTTAAGAAGGAGGGGAATTCTTGCTCGAATTATGAATTCTGATGGTTCAACTTTTTCTGTTTCAGTGGTTGTTGCTTGTTGTTTGAATCGTGTTTCAAAATAATTTCGGGGTCGAATCCAACCACCCCCGGCCCCTCCTTGGAAAGGAGGGGAGTTCTTGCTCATTCCATAATTGGTTCCTTTTCACTTTTGCCTTTTGCCTTTTCACTCCTCTCTTCCACCCAGCCAAAAATCACCGGAATCAGGTAGAGCGTCAGAATCGTGCTTGTCACCATGCCGCCCATGAGGGCCAGGGCCAGCGACTGCCGGAAGGCGTAACCCTCCCCGAATGGTATTAACATCGGCAGCAGGCCTAAAATTGTGGTAACACTGGTCATAACCACGGGACGAAACCGGTGTTTGCCCGCCAGCTCTATCGCTTCGCGGAGGTTGCCGGTGTCGGCGAGGTAGCGGCGCATGAAGTCTACCTTCAGGATGGAGTCGTTCACGGCGATGCCCGTCAATATCAGGATGCCCATGAACGACATCGCATTGAGTCCGGTGCCGGTGATCCACATAATCAGCAGCGATCCCACCCAGGCAAACGGTACCGCCAGAATGATGATGAGCGGGTATTTCAGGTTTTCGAACTGGATGGCCAGGATGATGTAGATTATCAGAATGCTGAGCATCAGCAGGCGGGCCATGTCGGTCATCAGGGTTTGAACCATCAGGGCGTTGCCGGCCACCTGCACCTCCGTGCCGGTGCTGCGGATGAAATCGCGGATGGTATCCATCGTTTTGCCGCGGTTCCACCACCAGTCGGCCAGATCCCAGTCAGCCACGAAGCTCAGCACCGGGGTCTGGTCTACCCGCTCGAGCTGCTCCGGCTCCGAAGCCCGTTCAATTGCCGCGATGTAGCTGAGGGGGATTTCACGCGCACCAAATCTCAGGCTGATGTCGGCCGGATCCTGGAGCTGCACCTGCCGCCCCAGCAGGCGGATGCCGATCCGCTCATCCTCGCGGGTCCAGTCGCTCACAAAACTGCCTCGGGTAATGGATTCAAGATAGCGGATCACCTCCGGTTCGGTGATGCCGAGCTGCAGCATCCGGTCGGTGCGGAATCGCAGATTCCAGGTATCCACCATCTGGTCGTACTGTTTCCGCAGTGTTACCGGCAATCCCGCCTCATTCAGCGACTGCTCCAGCACGGCGGCCTGCCGTTCGCTTTCGGCGCGGTTCATCCCAATCATGCGGAAGAGAACCGGCGGCTGGTCGGCCCCGATCAGCGCACTCCAGCTCTGGGTGGCGGCCACCGGCTCCACCGTCCACCCGGGAAAATCGTCATCAAACCGCCGCATCAGCTCTTCGGCGGTACGGGCCTGACTGAAGCCGGTCACCGGAACCGACACCGTAAATTTATTAAGCCCCTCGCGGGCCAGGTTGGCGAGATTGGTCTGGTCGGTAAATCCCCCCTCCATCTGAATTCTTCCTCCCCCAAGACCGGCGTTCTGCAGCCGTATTTTCATCGCTTCGGCCGCCTGCATGGTGGAGGGCAGCGACGTGTTGCCGGGAAGCTGCACCCGGTATGTGACCAGGCTCGGCTCATCCTCCGGAAGCATCGTTTTCGGTACGGTCATAAAGGCATAGCCTGCAGCCGCGAGAAGGAAAACGGCAATCAGAATCATCCACACCGGGCGCATCAGAACCCGCTGCAGGCTCCCCTCATACCAGTGAAGCAAATCGTTGAAAAACTTTCGGGTGTTGAGCTGCCCGTCTCCCTCCAGCTTATCCTGCGCCGCTTTTTTCTGCCTACGCTCGAGGATCTGAACCACCAGCACGGGAAGAATAATCAGCGCCACAAACAGCGATGCCAACAGGCTGATGGAGAGCGTCCACGCCTGGTCCTGGAAAAAGGCGCCTTCAAACCCGCCCAGGAAAATGAGCGGCAGAAAGACCGAAATGGTTGTAAAAGTAGAGGCCGTCACCGCAAGGGCAATTTCCCGTGTGCCGGTTCTGGCAGCGCGTTTCACGGTTCGCGAAAGCGGCATGTGCCTGTTGATGTTCTCAAGAACCACGATGGCGTTGTCGAGCAGCAGGCCGATGCCAAGCGTAAGACCACTCAGCGATACGATGTTGAGCTGAATGCCCGACAGAAACATCACAAAAAAGGTGAGGAAGATGGAGACCGGTATGGCCACCCCGATGGTGAACGGCGTGCGAACATCGTTCAGGAACGTGAAGAGCACAAAGAAGGCGAGAATACCTCCGATCAGCAGAGTCTGCAGCAGGTTCTGTATTGCCTTGCGGATAAAGGTGGCGTCCTCCCGAAGCACCTCGATGCTGATGTTCGGATAGAGTTCGCGCATCTCCTCCAGCAGCGGCATCAGGGTGTCGAACACCTCCACCGTGTTGCTGCCGAACTCCTTCTTCACCAGCAGGTTCAGCACCCGTTCGCCTTCGAGGGTGGCGAACGAGGTGGGATCGGTTTCGTCGAGACGTATCTCGGCCACCTCACCGAGCGAGAGGATGCGTCCCTGCCCGAGGCGTGTGAGCGGCACCCGTTCCAGGTCTTCCAGCTCGCGGATACGGCTTTCGATTTTCATCGAGTAGCGGTACCAGCCGTCGCGGATCTCCCCGCTGGAGGTGAACAGGTTGGCCTGCTGCACCAGGTTCTGCACTTGCCCTAGGCTGAGCCCGAAACGGTCGATCTCCCTCGGCAGGTACTGGATCTGTACTTCCGGCTCCACGGCACCCACCGGCACCACCTGGGCAATGCCCTCGGCCTGCTCCAGCCTGCGCGAGAGCACCTGCTCGGCCCAACGCTTCAGCGCCAGGCGTGTTTCAAAATCCTCGTTGGGCCGGTCTTTGGCCGTTACGGCCAGCACGGCAATCGGCTCATCGGCCGTGGTGTTGAAAATGAGCTGCGGACGCGACGCCTGTTCCGGCATCATGTACTGAACCTGGTCAAGCTTTTCGCGCACGTTCAGAAACGCCAGGTCCATATTGTGGCCCCAGCGGAAGTTCAGGTAGATCACGCTCTGCCCCTGCCGGGCAAACCCGTGCACCCGCTCGATTCCCGGCACCGTACTCAGTACCGCCTCAAGCCGCTCGTTGATGCGCGTTTCGATCTCCCGCGGAGAAGCTCCCTGCCAGTCGGTGCGCACCACCAGGTTGGGCGAGTCCACATCGGGAAGCAGGTCTACCGAGAGTTCCTTCAGCGCCAGCGCTCCAAAAATGAACGCGGCGAGAATCAGGATGATAGCTGTTATGGGGCGATTTAGAAGCACTGTTCAGGGATCAGGGATCAGGGTGTTAAGTGGCCAATTCCGCAACCGGGACCTGCCAGAGTTGAAGTGTCTTTCTTCAACCTGGTAGAGTCCGGGGTTTAGTTGACAGTGAAAAGGCAAAAGTGAAAAGTGAAAAGTCGATCTCGAAGTCTCGGGACACTATACACTATGCGCTATGCACTTTGCGCTTTGCACTTTCAACGAAAAGAATAGTTTAAGTAATTGTAAACTGCAACAGTTTATTTATATAAAAGATGCTGATGCCTTTCAATGAACAGATATAAATAAAACCCGAATTGGTAACCCCCGGCCGTGTAGCAACAATCTTTCTGAAGTTCAAAGCTGTACCCTGTACCTGACCACATGATCCAGTTCTTCAGGATCGCGGTGCAGAACCCAAACGCTGCCGTTTCCGGCTTGAACAACGGTTTTCCCGGCCGGCCATGTGAATGTGCCCAGCAGTTCTCCGGATGGTTCAAACAGGTACCACTTCCTTTCGGCCGTATTTTCGGTAAAGGTAGCCACCCATAAGCGATCGTCACTGTCGGCATACAATGAACTCACTGCCGGCCATGTATCGGGCATTTCCATGTTCTGCATCATTCGGCTAATCTGGGGTGTTCCGCCGGGAGCTCCGCCTCCGCCGCCGCTTCCGAAGGTGACACGGGTTCCGCCCCGGTCTTCAAACATCTTCGTCACTTCGTCCCTGTTCAGTGGAGCGTTTGTAAAGGGATGGGAGAATTGACCCGTGCGCCTGCCCGAGGCATCAAATATTTCAAAAGAGAGCTCACCGCTCCAGTTGGAATAGAGCAAGCCGTTCGATGACACCACAACCCTGGATGTGCGCGAGAAAGGCAAATTGGCTACAACCACGGTACTGCCCGATGACTGCTGTATCACATTCTCATCGCGCACAGCGGCAAAATCGTAGCGGTTGTCGTCAAGGATCTCACCTTCTGAAGAAATCTCCACGATTTGTCGTGAAGAGGGATCCATAAAGCTGCGATAGGAAACCAGGTAGCTTCCATCCGGCAGTAAATGCATATCGAAGGGGCGTCCGCGGCCCGATCTCTGCTGAAAGCCGCCGTTTTCGCTGAGCGCGATCGTCCGCACAAAACGGAAGCGTTCTGTATCATATACATGCACGTGTGCTTGAATGAGGTCGAAAATGTGAACATGGTTCTTATCCGCCATCACTTTGCTGATCATCTGAAACTCACCGGGTCCGCTGCCACGTCCTCCAATGGATGTGATATAGCTGCCATCGGCATTCATCACGTGCACCTGACTCTGGTCGTTATCACCCAGGCAGATGCGGCCCTGCGGATCAACCGCTGCAGTAAGGATATTTCCGAACAGTACATCACCTGTTTCGGCATAAACAATCTCCTGCTGAAATCGGATATCATTCTGCGCAGACGCCATTTCAAAAAACAGAGTCGCGGATAGCAGTGCGAGCAGCGTACCGGTACATTTAACCAACAGTGTCATAATTCATCAGAGTATGTTTTATAAAAGCGTTTCAAATTGACTATTGGTAATGACGACAAAAGCCTGAAAAAAGTTTTATCAGGCTATAAAACCTGTCGAGAAAAGGTTCATGAATTTGCACCTCCCATTCGGATACATTCCTCCGTGACATTTCGTGTTTCCGTGGCATCCATCCCAACGTTTATCAACTGCCCGGATTTTTTAAATAAAAACTGCTCCCTGTAACCTTGCTGCGTGTTTTTGCGCAGTCCCGACACCTCTTATCGTGTGGACACATTTCTGTGGTATTGCCAACGTTCACTCTGTTAGATATGGAATGCTCTAACTGGGTAAACTTTTTTATCCCTATCCGAAAGGTTATAATATTGGGATACACTTGCTATCATAGTCTTTTTGCTAAACAGATAGGTACATACTTTTTCATGAAGACTATTTTTCGCAGCAAAACTAGATTTCCATAAGCTCCAAAGGAGCGGGAGCAACAGCATAGGGCACCGCCCTATGTCATAAAAATTGATCACATTGGTAAGCCCTGAAAGGGCGTGAGCCTCCTTCTAAACTTGTTGTGGGCTCACGCCCTTTCAGGGCTTGGCGGAACGGGAGATCTCCTGGTAGTCATAGGACTTCGTCCCATGCTATTGCTCGCGTCCCTTTGGGACTTTGATCTTTGATCTTTGATCAACAAAAAATTCCTGCCGTTTAGGAGTGAGGTTTTTAAAAAAAGAAGCCTGTGACATCGTCATTGCTCGTTACTTTTTAAAAATTGTATCCACAACATAGGGCACCTCGGGGCTCCCTGTTCCCTGTTCACAAAATGCCTTCCTCGCCTGAAAACCGGAATCAATAACCAGATCCTACAATTCAACCCGGTACTGAACCAGTTCACTCAAACCATCCTCATTCTCCTCAAGTGAATAGAGGTACCCGTTGCTTATCTGCTGAATGCGGCGGTTGCCCGGCCATGGATACACCGCAAGCAGTTCACCTGTGGTATCGAGCAGGTGGACTTCCATCTGGTCCGGATCCTCCGTTCGGCGCAGCACCCAGAGCCGGCCTTCATCATCGGGCATAAAGGTGGAAAAAGAAGGCCAGGTCTCCGGCATCCTGTCGTTGCGAACCATGCCCCTCCACGGCTCAGTTCGGTCTTCGTACATGCTTAAAACCCGGTTCCTGTCGAGCGGAGGATTTTCGTACGGATAGTACACCGCCCGCTGATACTCTCCGCTGAGATCATAATATTTGAAGAGAAACTGATCATTCCAGCCGTGAATGATTTGATCTCCCTGAATTCTGATAATGGACGATCGCTTATATGGCACAGACATAACTGACATTCCTCCGTCATCACGATACTGAACGAGGGATTCGCTTTCCAGAAAAGATAAGATCACTTCACCTGAAAAATTTCCCGTCTCCCTTTCCATTCGTTCCAGTTCAATACGTCTCTTTGAAGGATCTGCATCAGGATTGCCCGACATAAAACCCATCCCGAACTGCACCAGATAATCAGCGTTATCTGTCAAATGAATATCCTGTACAGAACGAAAAAAACCCTTTCCTGTATCCCAATCAAAAGTGATCGTCAAATCATCAACCACATCAAGAGAATTGATATCGTAACGTGTGAATCTGCGCGTATTTCGATCATAATGATAGAAGTAATTCTCGTCCGATTTCATCACCCCCACACTTCGGTACTCCCCGGGGCCATCCCCCTGCCGGCCAACTTGTCTGTTATAGGTACCATCTGCGTTGAACAGGTGAATGGCCGTTTCCCGGTTATCGCCGATAAACACCCTTCCGTGCGGGTCCACATGTGTGGTTAACCAGTCACTCAGCAGCACCTCATCCGTATCGCCGAATACGTTTACAGAAGTCAGTCTCAATTCATGTGCCGGCTGCGTATCCGCCGGAAACACCGCTACGTTTTCGAGCGCGGCGATCTCTTCGGGGATGTCTATTTCCGGACCGGATGTACAAGCTGATATCGCGGTCAGAAGGATGATTGCCACGGAAGCACGGAAGGCCACGAAGATTTCCGTGTTGTTCCGTGTTTCCGTGGCATTATTATCAATGTTAAACATTCTGCTCTGCGTTGAGTATTTGATTGGTTTCATTCTTGATATCTTAAATGTTTATTTAAAGTTGTGAAGATCAGATCATAATTCGAATGTGTAACGAACAATCACCCTGCTGCCATCATCATCCAGCTTTGATGCAAATACATGGTTATCCCTGATTTTTGAAATCGTTACATGCTCCGGCATCTCTTTTTCCGCTAATTTCACTCCGGCACTGTCCAGAATCCACCAGGCCGTGAATTCGTTTTCTTCGTCTTCGGAACGGAGTGAAATCCAAAAGCGTGATTCATCATCAACATGAAATGTATTCCACACCGGCCACCTTGCTGGTAAATCTGCCCCTTCAACCAACCGGGCAAACTGGGGCGGAAAGCCTTCAACAGATTCAGCGATATCACTTTGAGTAACCGGTTTACCAATCAGGTCATAATAAATAGAGCCCTGGTTACTCCCGGAGTGATCCGACTGATGAAACAGCAATCTATCGGTTGTTCCATAGAACAAACCGCTGTCATTAATACGCATGGTAAGATTTGGCATAAATAGCGGCCTCACCGTAACGGAACCACCAATATGGATAGATTGCGGTTCCCGAAGTTGAAAATATTGATCGTCTAAAAAATTTCCCTCCCGGCTTATCATCATGATGCGATTATCCAATTCCGGATCAGCCCCTTCCGGCCGGATATGCCTGGTCATGCGTGTAATCAGGTTGCCATCGTCCATAATATGATAATCGTTCAGCAACCACTGCCCCTTTCCTTCACCTTCATCGTGCATGATTGTAAAATCACGTATCAGTTCACCATTGGCTGTATCAAACAAGTTTAGGCGCCTGGGTCCGTAATCGTAGGCGGCAAGAATGCCGTTTCTCGCGTTAGTAAACTGGATTCCCGTAAATTCACCCGGCCCCCTGCCTTCACCTCCGTACTCCCTGATAAAATCTCCATTTTCACTAAAGTGAAAGATTTTTCGCTGATCAAAATCAGTGACAAAAATTTCATTCAGTTCATTAACAGTCGCGGATATTCTGCCGCTGAATAGGATTCCGCTTTGTTCATCAATAATAAGCGAATCCGTTAATGAGAGCTCATAGGCCGGTTCACTTTCAATTGAATGTACATTCAAATTCTCAATTGAGGCGATCTCTTCGGGAATGTCGACGTCCGGACTGGATGTACATGCTGTAATGGTTGTCAGTAATACAATAGCCACGGAAGCACGGAAGGCCACGGAGAATTCCGTGTTGTTCCATGCTTCCGTGGCAATAAATATCGGGTTGTTCATGTCACGGTATTGGTTTTTTTGATGAATAGATTTCTTCATTTATCCAGAAAGGATACCTGATATCTTCTGATTTCAAAAATCCCATCTGGCCGGCTGGTGGTGTAGAGATAGTCCGAATCAACAAATCGAATGCCTCCCTCTCTTTCAAACATCTTTCGGGCCAGCAGGCTCCCGTCCGGTGAAATCACCCATAACTCCCTGCCGTAGGGAGGATCGGAAAATACATTTATCCAGAGATTCCCATCATCCGAAACTAAAAAACTTTGCCAGTAGGGCCAAGTGTCTGGTATCGAGCTGGCATGCTGAACCGCCGACCCCAAATCAATCATCGGATTGGAATTCTCTATTGCATAATTAATCTGTTCCCTGGTTAACGGAACCGGATCCAGCTTCAGGTAAAGTGCTTTCTGATAATCACCTGCTGAATCGTAGAAAGTAAATAGCGGTTCAGAAGCGTGCGAATAGACAAAACCTCCATCACCGGGCAGTACGGCAATGTCTGAATTTGCCGTGAAACTGGCACCCGCACTGAACTTTCCTCCGCCCCGGGTTCCCTTAAGCGCCTCCGGTTTGCGAAAGCGGAAAAACTCCGGATTGATCAGCCGTCCATCGGTTCCGTATAAAAACACCGAAAGGGTGTCATCATGCAGCTCCTGCGGTCCCATAATTAAGTCTGAAATTCCGAGTATGGTTGAATCATTCTGCACAAGAAGCTTCGAGGATCTTGATAAGGTAGCAGGGGCCGGTGGTTGTTCGATCGAAAAAGATTCTACAAATTCACCCGTACCGGTATCGAACGTATGTACTCTTTGCGGACCATATTCAAATACCAACAG
>PWWL01000367.1 GCA_003561515.1 Balneolaceae bacterium | reverse complement strand
CCCGGAAAGTACAGCGCGATCCGTCACTCAGCCTGATGGCGGGTATTGCGCCGCCCGATGCAGGTGCACCACCCAAAACCTATCCGAAACTTACAGCGGTTCACGTAACCATTCTGATCTCCTTTATTGTAGCGCTTGGTGTGGCTGTTTGGGGAATCGCCACTCGTGGCTGGTACCTCACGGAACTTGGTGCAGCATTTCTGATTTTGGGAATCGTAACCGCGATCATTGGAAAAATTGGGCCAAGCCTGATGGCCAGGGAATTTGTGGTTGGCGCGAAAGAGCTCACTGAAACCGCGCTACTGGTAGGCGTGGCGCGAGGTATTGCGCTCATCATGGAAGACGGCCAGATTCTGCACACCATCGTGCACGGCCTTTCCGTGCCGCTCGGAATGGTGGGTCCGGAGCTTTCGGCCGTGGGGATGATGATCATGCAAACCATCCTGAACCTGTTCGTGCCTTCAGGAAGCGGACAGGCTTTTGTAACCATGCCATTGATGGCGCCCCTGAGTGATATTCTCGGTGTATCAAGGCAGATCGCGGTTCAGGCCTTTCTCTTTGGCGACGGCTTCGCCAACATGATTGTACCAACCAACGCCGTGTTGATGGGCATTCTCGGTATGGCGGGCGTGCCCTACGACAAATGGTTCCGGTTCTGCATGCCGCTGCTGATCAAACTGCTCGCCTTCGCCGCAATCTGTATGGTTGGAATGGTGATGTTTGGGTTTTCGTAGCAAGTTTCAAGGCACAGGGTTCAGGGCGCAATGGGCAGGGTGCGCGATATTTGAGCACAATTTTGGTTGTTTGGGATTTTTGATAGTGGCTGTTTTTTTATTTACGAAGCTCGATGCTTTGAATGTACCTGTAAATCATTTTACCAGTTTGATCTAACTTTTCTGATACTCTTTCAAAAACCTCCTTATCGTTTAAAGAACCAGTCTCAAAAAGCGTTTCGAGATGATCGCGTGCTTCATCAACTGAAGAGTGTGCTTAGATTATAAACCTGATATAGTCAGATTTATACTTTCTGCGTCCATAACCTTCAACAATATTTGATCTTATTGACTTAGATGATCTCCTGATCTGACATCCTGTTTCATAAAGCTCGAAATTTGGGAGTTTTAATGACATTTTATGAATTTCAATCGAAAGCTTTCTTGCTTCTTGCCATATCTCCAGATTTTTATAACTCATCATATTTCGATGTATACCTTTTACTTATATGGAACCGCAAACCAAAGTTCCTTACAAAAAAATATTTACCCCTGCACTTTGAACCCTGAACCCTGAACCTTGTACCATGTCCATCTTTTTCTGGATCGTAATTCTCTACCTCGCCCTGCTGATGGGCATTTCCGTATGGAAAAGCCGGGCAATTAAAAACCAGGAGGATTTCATGGTGGCGGGGCGGAAGGTGTCGACCCCAAAACTGGTGGGAACGCTGCTCTGTACCTGGCTTGGTTCCGGCACACTGCTGGCAGGGGCTGGATTCGCAGCTCGTATCGGTATTTCAGAACTTTGGCTGGCAGCCGGAGCGTGGATCGGAATTGTGATCGTCTTTTTTCTTGCAGGACGGGTGCGCCGTATTGCCCAGTACACAGTGCCCGATATTCTTGAACTGCGTTACAACAAATACGCCCGGATTCTGGGCACAATCGTCATCGTAATCGCTTACACCACCATTGTGGGATATCAATTTCGGGGAGGCGGATTTGTACTGAACCTCGTGGCGGGAATTCCCGAGTGGCAGGGCGTATTGCTGACGGCAGGGTTCATCATCGCCTTCACCGCGTTTGCGGGCATGCTCTCCATTGTATCAGTTGATATTATCAACGGAGCTGTGATTACGCTTGCTGTGCTGATTGCCGTGCCCCTTGTGTTTTTCAGCCTGGGCGGGGTTGAGTTTGTAACCACCGAACTGGATCCCGCGCTATTTCACGTTACCGGCGGACACAGCTGGATCTGGGTGATGGGCGTCTTCTTTCCCACCTTTCTGCTGCTATTGGGTGAATCGAATATGTACCAGAAATTCTATTCGGCAAAGAGTGAAAAGTCAGCCAAGAACGCGGTAATTTTCTGGGTAATTGGCACCATCATCATCGAAACGGCGATTGCCTCGCTTGCCATCCTGGCTTTCAGCCACTTCAATGCACTGGATCCGGGCAGCATTATGCACCTTGCCGCTGAGGATAGCGAGCGGATCATTCTGCATGCAGCACGCTTTGGTACTGAAATCGGTATTCCCCTGGCCGGCGGACTGCTCCTGATCTGCGCTGCCGTGGCCATTATCACATCTACCGGCAACAGTTTCCTGCTCACCCCATCAACGAACCTGACCCGGGATATTTACCAGCGTTTTATCAACCCGCAGGCATCGGAAAAAGTGATTGTACTGTTCCAGAGGCTGATGGTGCTTGCGCTCGGGATTGTGGCCTGGCTGCTTCTCACGCAGTTCCGCACCATTCTCGACATGGCATTCACTGCCTACACCATGATCGGCGCCGGACTCACTCCCGCCTTGCTGGCCGCTTTTCTCTGGAAACGGGTCACCACGGCAGGCGGAGTGGCATCCATAGCAACGGGAATGGGCGTTACGCTGCTTATCACAATCCTGAATTCGGTTCTGGCTGAACCCGTGGTTCCTTTCGAATACATCGTGCTGCCCTCTGCCGGCCTCTCGATCGTTGCTTTGATTACCGTTTCACTGATGACGCAACCCGATCCCAAAGAGAAGTGGGAGATGTTCTATGAAAAAGATGCGGAGCTGAGAGACGCCATTGAATCCGCAGAATAAAAACAATTCTTTGAGGATTAACAGGAATCACATATATGATAACCACTTACGAAAAAAATCTATTGATCATCTCTCTCCTTATATCCTGATTATCTTAACAAAATCATTACCTGTGGCTACTATTCTCTTATTATGAAAATGTGATATTATGATTTTTAAAATGAACCTTTACTCATTTGAATGGCAAACGTTACAATTATTCAACTTGCAACTCCCAACATTGATGAGTACGCCAGCTACAGTATCGCTTCTGTAAGAAAGTATGCCCTTCTGAACCAATATGAATACTATGTTCAGAGATCAAAGACTCTGAATGATCTTCACATCAACTGGTCGAGATTAGATATCCTTTTAAAAAAACTCGATGAATCGCCGGAAGGAGAAGATTCATATGTGGTTATGCTTGATGCGGACACCGTTATCATAAATCCCCAACGGCCCATTCATTATTTTACGAATAAATATCAGAAGAAAGATTCGGTGATTTTTTTGGCAAGGGATACACCCTTTCGGGTTGATTTTAAGAAGAAACCGAATGCCGGATTTGTAATCATCAGAAACAATAAAACCGGAAAAGAAATCATCAAAAAATGGATAAATGCCGCTTACAATGAAGGCAAAGAGATAAATGATATTCATCCGAGGACGCAAGGAGTTTACTGGAAATATGTGGAGCCGAAATACAAGGATCATCAGATCGTTTTACCGCGGAGTTATTTTCATAAACCTCTGCCATTGGTGCCCAAACCTTCAGAAAAGCACAGTTTTTTATATCACATCACATCAACAGAAGACAAAAAACGAAGCCATATCATGCGGCAGTTTTATGAGGAAGTTTGGGGTGATGATGAAAATCTCAGGGAGGTACACGATTTGCTGAAAAAAAACAGAGAAAACTTTATCAAGGTTGTTTAGAAACTTTCACATCGATTTTTGGATAAATGGAAGCAAACTAGGCTATGTATAATCCGTTTATCTTTGATATCGCATAAGTTGATAGAATTGAAGGTGCCGGGACATTTTCGATGATAATTACCTAAGTTGAAGAGTGGATTTGTTATAAAGGGAAAGGGTGCTTGGGTTTATGAAACAGTTCAGCGGCAAGCATTGTTATTTATATAAAGGAAACTCTGTGCAATTTAGATGAAATGAAACCCATAACCGTTTACGGCGAGATCGGTAAAGACATCGACCCTGAAGCTTTCAGCCAGCTTGAGAAAGCTTGCGATCTTCCTGTGTCAATATCTGGCGTACTGCTGCCCGATGCACATGTGGGTTATGCGCTTCCGGTTGGAGGTGTGGCCGCACTGGACAATTCCGTTTCGCCTGCTTTTGTGGGATTTGACATCGCCTGCCGAATGAAGATGAGCATCCTCGACATAACTCCGGAGGAGTTTGAAAAAGAGCGGAAAACACTGGCAAAGATTCTGGATGGAGTAACAAGCTTCGGCCTTGGTGCTGATTTCTCGGACGGGAAACGCAAGCATATAGTTATGGATGATCCGCGCTGGGACGAAATTCCCAAAGCCCGCGAGCTCAAAGACAAAGCTGCCAAACAGCTCGGCAGTTCGGGCAGCGGAAATCACTTTGCCGATATCATGGTTGGAGAGATCATCAAACAGAAAGAGTGGCTGCCGCTGAAGAAAAGAGAGAAGTTTGTGGCGTTGCTGACCCATTCCGGATCACGCGGCACCGGATACCAGATTGCCGACCACTACAAGGATATCGCCGAGCAAAAAACCCAGGAAACCCACAAAGGAATTTCCAAGAACTATGCGTGGCTTTCGCTGGATGAGGAAGAGGGACAGGAATACTGGAATGCCATGCAGCTGATGGGTGAGTATGCCAGCGCCAATCATGAGCTGATTCACAAACATTTTGTAAAAGAGGCCGGCCTCGAAATTTTAGGAGCCTGGGAGAATCACCATAATTTTGCATGGGAAAAGGAAGATGATGAAGGCCGTAAAATGATTATTCACCGCAAAGGTGCGACTCCGGCAGAGAAGGGTGTGGTTGGAATCATTCCGGGATCGATGGGCACGCCCTCCTACATGGTTGAAGGCTTGGGTAAAAAAGAGAGTCTCTGGAGCAGCTCGCACGGAGCCGGCCGGGTCTCATCCAGAACACAGGCCAAAAAAAATCACGATGAAGCGGAGTACCGCCGGTTTCTGAAAGAAAGTGATATTCTGACAATCGGCGTAGCGCGTGATGAAACTTACCAGTGCTACAAAGATATCGGCCGTGTGATGGAATTGCAGGAGGGAGAATTGGTGGAATCGGTGGCCGTGATGCACCCCCGGGTCGTCATCATGGGCGGTGGTCGCAAGAGTGATGACGGGGATTAAACGTAGTTGAGAGGTGATCACTATTTTTTAAGGTGAAAGCCCGAAAATCCCCTTTCCCCGAAGCACTCGAGAGAGGCGAGAGGGCTCATTTTTTGAGCGGGTCAGCAAAATGTCAGGATGAAAACGCGAAGCGTGATTCAGCCTGGTGAGGTAGGGGTGTGAACGCAAATGCCAAAAACGGCGATTTAAGCCAATAATCTAAATGGCTTTTATGGCGTTGATTATTTAAAATGGGCCTGGAAAGTTAAACTTTCTTATCAATATAAAATTACGCCTTATGTCTGCTGAATTGACTCCAAAAAAAGCGGCAATCCAATTGCTTGAAAAAGCTGATGATAACATCACATTTGAAGAGATCATGTATGAACTGCATGTGCTGCAAAAAATTGACAAGGGACTTTCAGATGTAAATAAAGGAGATATTACATCGCACAATGAGATGAAACAGGAATTCAATAAATGGTTGAAATAAACTGGTCATTAGAATCGAAGAGAGATTTAAAAACCATCGCTGAATATTTAGAAGCGTCATCAGCCTCCTACTCCAGTTTTATTATTTCAAGAATATTTGAAGCTGTAGATGGAATCAAAGAATTTCCTGAAATCGGGCGTAAAGTGCCCGAATTAGATCAGGAAATGTTTAGAGAACGAATCGTCGAAGGGTACAGAATTATCTATCTCCGTCAAGAAAATTCATGTGAAATCCTAACAATAGTCCATAGCCGGCAGGATTTGTTCAGGCATTTCAGAAGATCAGATAAGTAAACATCCAATATATAAACTGGATTTGTGCTAATAGCTTCAACTAAACTTCACGATACTACTTTCAAATTCATAGACCTGAATGGCCGCATCAAATCTGTACCCATTCGCCGCCTTTTCGTGAGGACTCCATCACTGCCTTAACAACCAGGATATCGGCCAGGCCGTCTTCGCCGGGTACGATGGGCGGCTTGTTTTCGAGGATGGCGAGGGCATCGTTGTCCATCTGACGCGCCTGTTGGTGGCCCGGATCGGCTTCCAGTTTCGTGCCGTCGCTGGTTTCGCCCTGCACGCCGCTGTAGCTCTGAAACGGCCTCAGCCTGTACCAGCCGTTCTCGCACTCCACATCCAGGTAATTGGTCGATTTGCCAAAACTGGTTTCGCAGGCCGATATGACCCCGTTTGGGAAACGGATTTCAAATTCTGAAAACTCATCCACCTCGGAATACATCTCCTCCCGTTCCGACCACTGCCTGCCCCGCACGGCAACCGGTTCAAGGCCGGTGCTGTACCGCGACGCGTTGATCGGGTAAACGCCCATGTCGTAAAGTGCCCCGCCGCCAAGCTTCGCGCTTCGTCTCCAGTCGTCCGGATCGGTATGCGCCCCGCTGTAACCGGCACCCGTTTTTACGCCGGTAATGGCTCCATATTTTTGCTCTTTTCCATAGCGGATGATCGTCTGTGTATTGGGCTCATGCTGCATACGGTGGCCGATGGTAAGTTGTACACCGTTGCTTTTGGCGGCATCAATGATGGCCCGGCACTCCTTCTCATCCATCGCCATCGGTTTCTCGCACCAAACATGCTTGCCGGCCTCAGCCGCAACGATGGCATCGCGCGCATGTACTCCGGGGGGAGTTACAATGTACACCACATCGATGTCGTCATTATTGGCAATTTCATGCAGCGTTTCGTAGCTGTACACATTTTTGTCGGGGATGCCGTGACGCTCCTGCCAGACCGGTATTTTTTCGGGCGATCCCGTTACAATGCCGCGAAGCTCGCAATGGCTCGTCAGCTGCAGCCCAGGTGCCAGACGGCCCGTACTATAGCGCCCAAGCCCGGCGAGAGCCACGCCGATTTTCCGGGTCCTTCTCGGAATTATGATATTCGGAAAGCCGGCTGATGCAAGAGCAAGGGCACTTCCGGCCTGTTTGAGAAAAGTTTTTCGGGTGATATTCTTTGCCATGGCTTTTGTTGTTTTTACAGGTTTAAAGAGCGGTACTGTATAAATAACGTGTTCATCGGAAAAGGAAAAGCTAAATTCAATTGTGGGAAAATGATCGGGTTCATACCGCATCTTTAAAGCGGTACAATCGTAGAAAAGCTGTTTGCACGGCATTCTTCATACCGTATATTCCTGAATATCAGGATGTACTGTTCAACAGACCAACTACTTTCTAACCATTTCACAGAACTATGACTACACTTATAATCGTCGGAGTAATACTGATCGTTCTCATTGCATGGTCCGTCAGTATCTACAACAAACTGGTGGCGCTCCGAAACAGGTTTAAAAATGCCTTTGCGCAGATTGACGTACAGCTGAAGCGTCGTTATGATCTCATCCCAAACCTGGTGGAAGTTGCCAAAAACTATATGAAGCATGAGAGGGAAACCCTAGAGGCAGTGATCCAGGCCAGGAACCAGGCGCAGCAGGCAGAAAAGCAGGCCGCTGCCCAGCCTGATGATCCCAACGCCATCCGGAACCTGATGGGTGCCGAACAGGTGTTAACTGGATCTCTGGGACGCCTCTTTGCACTTTCCGAAAACTATCCTGATCTGAAAGCCAACCAGAACATGATGCAGCTTACAGAGGAGCTGACATCCACTGAAAATAAAATTGCATTCGCAAGGCAGGCTTTCAACGATTCAGTGATGAACTATAACACCTATCGCGAGCAGTTTCCAAACACCATTTTCGCAGGTATGTTTGGATTCACGCAGGCCCAGCAGTTTGTGATCGAAAACGCTGCCGAAAGGGAAGCCCCGAAAGTTCAGTTCTAAACCCATTATAATCTGAATGGACTTTTTTGAAGCGCAGGATCGTGCCAAGCGAAATTCAGGCAAGCTGGTACTCTTCTACATACTTGCCGTAATCGGCATCGTGGTTTCTATCTACCTGGTTACGCTTGCACTGTATAAATGGCAGTTTGCAGGATTTGACCACACCGGATGGTGGAGTCCGGGCTGGCTGCTTACCGTTGCCCTCGTTGTGCTTTGTACCATAGCCATTGGTACGCTTTACAGGGTGTCGCAGCTTCGCAAGGGCGGATCGGCCGTGGCTCAGCTGCTTGGAGGCCGCCGGGTTGATCCTTCTACCGACAACCCCGGAGAGCGCCGGCTGATGAACATCGTTGAAGAGATGTCGATCGCTTCAGGAATGCCGGTTCCCGATGTCTATATCCTGGACCGGGAGGAGAACATCAACGCCTTCGCTGCCGGATTCAATACAAGTGATGCAGCCGTGGGCGTAACGCGCGGCGCGCTTGATCAGCTTAACCGTGACGAGCTCCAGGCCGTGATTGCGCACGAATTCAGCCACATTTTCAACGGCGATATGAGGTTCAACATCCGCCTCATCGGCGTGCTGAACGGGATTCTCCTGATCCATGTGATGGGGATGATCATCATGAGGAGCGTGGTCTATTCAGGCGGTACGCGGTCGCGGGGCAGCGGGCGCGACGGAGGAGGCAATGCGGCAATTGTCATCATTGTTGCGGGACTATCGCTGGTAATAATCGGCTACATCGGGATGATTTTTGGCAGGATGATCCAGGCCGCCATTTCGCGGCAAAGGGAGTACCTGGCCGATGCGGCAGCCGTACAGTACACGAGAAATCCCGACGGGCTTGCCGGCGCGCTTTCAAAAATTGGTGCCAAGAAGAAAGGAGCTGAAATACGTGACGGTCACGCTATGGAGATGAGCCATCTCTTTTTTGCCAGCAGCTTTCACTCCGCGCTCGACAGGCTCTATTCTACGCACCCGCCCATCGACAAACGAATAAAGGCGATCAACCCGTCGTTTGAAGGCAGCGAAGGACGGCGCAGAAGAAAAATCCAGGAGCAGTTCGAGAAAGATCATGTGTCTGGTTCAAAAGCGGCGGCTTCTTCAGGTGGCGGACCGGTGAGCGGCCATGCAGCCCTTACGCCTGAAGTGATACTTGCAGCCATCGGTACCCTGGGTGCGGGCAATGTTCAGCGTGCAGGCAAACTGATTGAAGAGATTCCGGAAGAGCTAAGGCGGGCAGCCCATGAACCGCTTTCTGCCGAAGCATTGATTTACGTACTTCTGTTTACGGCGGATAAAAATTATAAGGGATTGCTGCCGGATTGGTTCAAGACCGAAGCCAGTGAGGCCATGGTAAATGAGACAGAAAAACTGAAAGGCCTGCTCGACGGTGCTGACCGCAACTGGTACCTGCCGCTTGCCGATATGGCTCACGGTTCTCTTCGCGGCATGACGAAGCAGCAATATCAAAAATTCCACTCCCTCATTCGCAAAGCAGTTGAGGGTGAGGTGTCGGAAAACCTGTTTGCTTTTACCCTTGAAAAAATCGTAGACCGCAAACTGCAGATGGCGTTCGACAGCAGCAGGATCCCCGACATCAAACATCATCACCTCAAATCGATCGGCAAAGAGCTTACCATATTGATTTCGGCACTGGCGCATGCATCCGACAAGAATTCGGAAGAAGCCTGGAAAGCCGGCCTGGACCCGATCAGCAGTGTGGCTCCCGATGGAATGAAACTGCTGCCTCCCGAAGCGTGCACACTTGATGAACTTGACAAAGCACTCGACGAGCTTGCACAGTCTGCCAACCCGGTGAAGAAGTATATCATGAGCGCCGTGATTTACACCATCACCGCCGACAAGCAGATTACCACGGAAGAGCGTGAGCTGGTACGGGGAATCTCCGAAGCACTTGACTGCCCGATTCCGCTGGGGGCTCTTGGAGGGTGAAACGGGCAAACGGGTTGTTATCTGAACTTATAGCCCTGTTCTACATGCTGTAACCACCCCTGTCTGCCGAAGCCTCGACACAGGCAGGCCCGGCCCCTCCTTAAGGAAGGGAGCATCAAGTCCAATATTCTTATCCTGAACAAAGTTTAATAACTGTTTCCCGGTGGCTGCTCATCCGGTACCTTGTCGGGGTGTTCGATGCGCGGAGGCGGTGGCAGCTCATACCGTTCAAAAAAGCCGAAACCCAGGAAAGGTGCCAATCGGGCAAGGGTTCTGAGAATCGTATTCTCCTCTTTAAATGTAAGTGAAAGTAGGGTGTGCAGTGCTTCATTCAGCTCTCTCTCCCATTCCGGTCCATAGGGTTCGTAAAGTCCGTCATCCCCTAATAGAAAATCCCCGGCGTCCATATACTGAAGCCGCCTGTAAAAACCGTGCATGGTGCCTGCGTCATTCAGCCTGTACCTGCTTGTTCCATCGGGCAGAATATCCATCTGGAAAGGAGTGCGCAGTATCATATTGTGCCGCGTGGTTTCGGGGCGATCGTGAAAGCGGCGCTCGGTTCGGGTGGTATCTTCCTGCTGAGCGTAAACCACGGGCGAAACCATAAACAGTAGAGAGAATAGCAGCAGAGCCGCCCCGGAAAATTTCAGGCAGCCGGCATCAGTCCGTTCTGATCGTGCTATTCGATGCATGGCTTTGGTTCCGGGTAAATTCTTATGGTTGAATATTAACTTCTGCTGATTCTTCAGTTGATGAGACAACAGTGAATGTACAGGATACAACTTAGAACTTCCTGCATCAAACATTTTGCAGCTCGTGATGAAAACGCAGCGATCATCGCTTCCGTATTCATCCTTTTTCAGATAATCAGTATCATCAACACTCTCGCATATCATACCATTCTCAGGAAATAAGATGAACTCATTTATGAAATCTCTGATCAGTATTTTTATTCTGTTATTCACCTGGACGCTCGCTGCTGCACAGGAAAACCCCAAATGGATACGCTATCCGGCCGTTTCACCCGATGGCAATCACATCGCGTTTACCTACAAGGGAGACCTTTACCGGGTATCTGTTCGCGGCGGCATAGCCCGGCAGCTCACTTTTCATGAGGGGCACGATTTTATGCCGGTTTGGAGCAATGACGGTCGAAAACTTGCATTTGCTTCCGACAGGTACGGCAATTTCAATGTGTATGTGATGGATGCAATGGGAGGCTCAGCAACCCGGCTTACCCATCACTCTAATGATGAACATCCCTACAGCTTTTCGCACGACGACAGCCACGTGATTTTCGGAGCCGTGCGGCAGGACCTGGCCGAACATCGTCAATTCCCGGCCATGTCGCAGCCTGAGCTGTACAGGGTGCCGGTGAGTGGAGGAAGGGTTGATCAGATCTTCACAATCCCCGCCGAATACGCGAGAGTGAATAATGATGGATCGAAAATTGTCTATCACGATAAAAAAGGGGGAGAAAATGAGTGGCGGAAACATCACCGTTCATCAATCGCTCGCGACATCTGGCTATACGATGCGAATGAAGACAGTCACATCATGCTCACCACTTTTGAGGGTGAAAACCGGCAGCCGGTATTTAACAGCAGCGAAGAGTCTGTTTATTACCTGAGTGAGAAGAGCGGAAGTTTTAACGTGCACAAAATGCAGCTTTCCGATCCTTCTCAGACAGAGCAGATTACCCGGTTTACAAATCACCCGGTACGGTTTCTCAGCTACGGAAGCGGCAGGCTGGTTTTTGGATATCATGGGGAGCTCTACACCATGAGAGAAGGTGAAGAGCCATCCAGGATTAATATCATTATCCGTACCCAGGAAAAGAGCAATCCGGACAGCTTTATTTCAATCAATGGCGGCGTGCAGGAGATGGACATCTCACCGAATGGAAAAGAGATCGCCTTTATCGCGCGCGGGGAGGTTTTTGTAACCTCGGTGGATGGTTCCCTTACAAAGCGAATCACCAACACACCCGAACAGGAACGGTTCGTTACGTTTACTCCCGACGGCAGCGGCGTAGTTTACTCGTCCAAGCGTGATGGCAGATGGAGTATCTTCAAAACAACCAGGGTAAGGGATGAAGAGCCGCTCTTCTTTGGCTCAACCCTGCTCAGAGAGGAAGTTTTTCTGACCGGAGATGAAGACAAGTATCAGCCTGCATTCTCACCCGACGGGAAGAAGGTGGCCTATATTGCAGGCCGGCGCACACTAAGGGTAAAAGATCTGGGGACGGGCGAAACGATCGATCTGCTCACTCCAGAGGATCTTTTTCACATGCGTGAAGGTGAGCACCATTTTGTCTGGAGTCCCGACAGCCGCTGGCTTTTAGTGGGCTGGCGAAAACTGCTGCACAACAGTGAAGTATTGCTGATGGCCGCAGATGGCAGCGAACGCATCAACCTGACCCAGAGCGGCTATTATGATCTCACTCCCAAATGGGTAGACGGCGGCAAACGGATGATCTGGTTCAGCAACCGCGACGGACTCAGAAGCTATGCCACCAGCGGACCCTCTGAACGGGATGTATATTCCATGTTCTTTTCGCAGCAGGCGTGGGATGAGTTTAACAGGGATGAGGAAGAGCACAAGCTGATGCAGGCTATTGAAGAAGCCAAAAAGGAACAAAGAAATGGGGCTTCCGGAAGAAACGGTGATACGGAAATCGAAGAGGAGACGAAGCCCGTGGTGATTGACCGCGATGGCCTCAGAGACCGCATGGCGCGTCTTACCATACACTCAAGCAGGCTCAGTGATGCGATGCTTTCGAAAGACGGCGAAACACTCTACTACCTCTCCACCTTCGAGGACAATTTCAACCTCTGGAAGACCAACCTCAGAACCCGGGAAACTTCGATGGCGATTCGCCTGAATACAGGTCCCGGTTCGCTGCAATGGAACAGTGAGATGGAGAACCTTTACCTGCTTAGCCGGGGAACCATTACAAAACTAAACCTCTCTGCAGGCACTTCCAGCCAAGTCCAGATTCGAGGCGAAATGAAGTATGATGAGGAAAAAGAGAGGGAGCATATCTTCGAGCACGTGTATGTGCGCACGAAGAATGTGTTCTATGAACCTACATTTCACGGAAACGACTGGGATGAGCTCTATGAAGAGTATAAAACCCGGCTGCCTCATGTGGGTAACTCGTACGAATTTGCCGAGCTCATTTCTGAGATGATCGGTGAATTGAATGTTTCTCACGCCGGGGCGAGGTTCAGCAGAAGTATTGAAAATGCCGACCAAACGGCCTCTCTCGGCATATTCATGGATTACAGCCACCGGGGAGACGGCATCAGGGTGGTTGAGGTGCTGCGTGGCGGTCCGCTCGACAGAGCTGCATTCAGCATTGAACCCGGTATGATTATCAAAAAAATTGACGGCGAAACCATCACCCCAGATCGTGATACTGCATACTTTCTGAACAGGAAAGCCGGCAATTTTGTGCTGCTTGATATTGCCGACAGCAGCGGAAATCACCTGAAACAGGTAACGGTGAGGCCCATTACTCTGAACCAGGAACGCAGCCTGCTCTACGGGCGCTTTGTTCACATCAACCAGGAAGAGGTGGACGAGAAAAGTGATGGCCGTCTTGGCTATGTTCATATTCCGGGAATGGGTGACGGTCCGTTCCGCAATGTGATCCAGGATATGCTGGGCAAGTACAGCGACCGGGAGGGTGTGATCGTGGATGCCCGGTTCAACGGCGGCGGCGATCTTGTGGCAGACCTGGCGATGTTTTTTACCGGCGAGGCTTTCAACACCTATGCCACTGCCGACAAGGATGTGGGCGGTGAGCCGACCTCGCGCTGGACCCGTCCTACGCTCTCACTTATTAATGAAGCGATGTACTCCGATGGCCACTGTTATGCCAGCGCCTACACTGAACTTGAAATCGGCCTTACAGTAGGGATGCCTGTGCCCGGCACATGCAGCTTTGCCGGGTGGGAAAGTCTGCCCGATGGCACCCGCTGGGGAATTGTTCCGGTGAGCGCGCGCAACATGTCGGGCGAATGGATGGAGAACAACCAGACCGAACCGATTATAAAAGTACGCAATGAGCCCGGTATGATCGACCGCGGCCGCGACCAGCAGCTCGAACGGGCTATAGAAGAACTTTTGAGAGTGGTGTCTGAATAAGCTTTATCTGGCTGTTGAATTTTGTTCAAGCGAACTTAAATATGAATACAATGAATCCATTTCCACTGGCACTGACGAGAGCTGTGAGCCCGCTTCTGGGCGATTGTGAGCTTACGCACATCGAGCGTGAGCCGATCAACATCAGGCTGGCTGAGCAGCAGCACCACGATTATGAGCAGGCCCTCGAACAGATGGGGTACACCGTCCGCAGGCTGCCGGAGGCACCGCACCTGCCAGATGGTGTGTTTGTGGAGGATACTGCGGTTGTATTTCCGGAAGTTGCGGTGATTACAAGGCCGGGAGCAGAATCACGCAGGCCAGAGACAGAAACGATGGCTGAGGCGCTGCATGAATACCGCGAGCTCCATTTTATCAGCGAACCCGGAACCATGGACGGAGGCGATGTGCTGGTTCTGGGCAAGTCGGTGTATGCGGGCCTCTCACAGCGAACAAATACGGATGTAGTTCATCAGCTGGCCGATATCCTGAAGCCGTTCGGCTACAGTTTGTCCGGGGTCCCAGTTACGGGTTGTCTCCACCTCAAGACGGGTATAGCCCAGATTGGACCAGATTTGCTGCTGATCAACCCGGAATGGATTGATGAAGGCCTTTTTCCGGAATATCACTGTGAGGTGATTCATTCCGATGAACCGTACGGGGCTAACGTGATGGTGCACGGCAATATAGCATTATGTCCCGACGCCTTTCCCCATACCATCGAATGGCTTCAAAAGCGAGGATTTGATGTGTTAACTATCGATCAATCGGAAATGAAAAAGGCAGAGGCGGGACTCACCTGCTGCAGCGTTATCGTGGAATAACTTCAAATTCGCGGAGATCTGAAAATTAATTCAGCAACTTCAACTGCCTCGTGCTATTTTACCCAAATGCGTTCAGGCTATCTCCATATCTTTCTGATTCTTCTTGTGATATTTGCTCTCGCCCAGGCGTGCGGGGCCGGCAGCGGTGAACAACCCATTGCAGCGGAAAGGGAAAACCATGAAAGGATGGTTGCAATGCTCGACAGCATCATCACAGATGCCCGTCAGGATCCGCTCAAATACTTTTATGCAAATGATTTCCGCCTTGCGTATGTCGATTCGCTGAGGAAGGCCAATCCTGATGTGCCCCAGCTTGAGTACCGCTATGCCATGGAGCTTCAAAACTCGAAAGATATCCGGCAGTCCGTACCGCTGCTGAAAGAGCTTGGAAGTTTCATGACCGATCCCCGTTCGCAGCAGCTGGTTGATGAGGGACTGGCAATCAGTTTTCTGCGACTGGCTGAGCTCAACAACTGTATCGAAAATTACACCCCGTCGAACTGTATTCTACCATTTGATGAAGAGGCCATCCATCAAAATAAGGAGTATATCCGGTCGTCATTGGAACACTCTTCCAGTCTGTTGGAACGGTTTCCGCAGAATTATGAATACTTCTGGATCTACAACATAGGCCATATCGCAAACGGAAGCTACCCGGATTCTGTAAAGCCGGAATTCCTGATTCCCGGACTTCAAAATTTTGAGAATGTACCCGATGGGCTGGCCGTACCCCGTTTCAGGGACCGCGGTATGGAGGCCGGAGTGGCCGATAACCGGATATCAGGCAGTTCGTGCGTTGAGGATTTTACGGGTAACGAACATCTCGACATTTTTGCGACATCGTATGGTTTGCGCGATCAGGTGGTCTTTTATGAGGGAATGGCTGACAGTGATTTCAGAAACCGCACGTTTTCAGCCGGGCTGGAAGGGATTATGGGCGGACTGAATGTAGTCTGTGCCGATATCAACAACAGCGGTTTTGCAGATGTTCTCGTTTTAAGGGGAGCCTGGCTGGCCGAGCACGGGGAACATCCTAACTCGCTGCTGCGAAACAACGGGGACGGCACGTTCACCGATATCACCATTCAGGCAGGCTTGCTTGAGCTGAAACCCACTCAGGTTGCCGCATTTGCCGACCTGAACGGGAGCGGCTATCTCGACATGTTTATCGGGAACGAGTCTATATCGGCCTGGCAGGCGGTTTTTGCCGGCGATGATGTGGAAACCGGCGGCAAGAGGTATCCGTCAGCTATTTTCCTGAATAACGGCAATGAGACGTTCGTGCGGCATGAATCTCTGAACGGGTTTGAGCTTGACGATTTTGTGAAAGGTGCTGCGTGGGGTGATTTCAATAACGATGGGTTCCCGGATCTCTATGTTTCCGTGCTGGGAGGTGCCAACAAACTCTTTATGCACCGGGGCCTGGATAGTGATGGGCTCCCCGTGTTCGAAGAAATTGCATCCGGTGCCGGCGTTAATGGCCCCGAGTTTAGTTTCCCCGTGATGGTGTTCGATTTCAATAATAACGGCCTCGACGACATCCTGGCTGTAACTTACGATGTCAGGGCAATCGGGGATGTGGCCGCCGAAGTGGCGCGTGAAAAGCTCGGACTTCCTGTACGGTCGGAACATTCCAGTCTGTTTCTGAACAACGGTGATGAAACGTTTAGGGATGCAAGCAGGGAGGCCGGCCTTCATACCGTAATGTTCGGGATGGGAGCCAATTTTGCCGACCTGACCAACAACGGATATCCCGATGTGTATATCGGGACCGGCGCGCCTGATCTCACATCCATCATTCCAAACCGGCTTTTTATCAATCAGAACGGCGAGCGGTTTGTGGAAACAACGGCAGCCAGCGGTGTGGGGCACCTGCAGAAGGGTCATGGCGTATCCATGGCTGATTTTAATGCCAATGGCCTGATTGATATCTACACGGTTCTTGGCGGTGCGGTGGAAGGCGATTACTATCATAACGCCCTTTTTGAGAACCGGTCGGAGCCGGGAAACTGGCTGATGATAGAACTTGAGGGAAGATCATCGAACCGTCAGGGAATAGGAGCACGCCTTACGGCAATGGTCAGTAATGGTGAGGTCAGCAGAAAAATCTATCGCACGGTATCAACAGGCGGCTCATTTGGCGCAAACAACACCCGTGTGCACTTTGGAATGCTCGATGATGAAACGGTAGAGCGGGTCGAAATAAGCTGGCCCGGTCCGGGTTCACTCCAGGTTATCGACAACCCGGATATGAACCGTATTCTCAAAATTGTTCAGCAAGATTAATCCCAGACAAGTTCGGTGCCTTCGTACTGATCGGCCAGGTGCAGCGGGCGCGGAAATGTAATAATGAAGGCATCAGAAAACTGTATCCTTGCCAGTTCATGTGAATTCTGTGCATCGGAGAACCTGTAGAAGGTTCCAATAAGCACTTCATAGAACTGCCTTCTTTTGATCACAAAAACCACTTCTTCAGGGTCATCGAACTCATCCCCGAGTATTTCATGAAACATCTCTTTAACCCGGTTTGCTGCATCGTAATTGGTTGCAGCAAATACCTGCACGTAATGGCCTGCAGGCACTTCTTTGCGTAACCTGCGCTCACGATCCCGTTCTGAATCCCGGAAACTGATTTCTAGATTATCGAGCCGGTACTCAAGCGTGTCAATACGTTCTTCAAGCAGACGTGTGAATGCATCGAGCCTGTCAATATGCTCTTGGTAGCTTCTTTCAAGTTTCCGGAAACGTTCGTCTAAATCTTCAGCTAGCTTTCGCTGTTCGTTAAGTTCATCCGAAAGCTTTCTAAGCTCGCCATTGGTTGCAATGAAAGCTGCGTGCTCATCTTCTGTTAGATGTCTAACAGGTGGTGCTAGATTCAGAGGTTTGGTTCCGTTTCTGCCAAAATTGATTCTTACACCGGCCGAAGGCATGCCGATCTGATCGGCCGGAAAACCGCGGTTGATGTTGTCCATCCGGTTGGAAGCGAGCTTTACTTCATATTGAGCGAATAGGTCGAATGTCGGTGAGAGACTCAGTGCGAGGCCGAATCCGCCCATGATGGCAGACTCATTTCCGCTGTTGGTCTCATCGCCCACCAGCTCATACCGATAGAAATCATGCTCATACCCAAACATTACATATGGATTAAGAAACTCGGAAACCGGGCTTCGCCGGTACAGTCTGTTGAAATTGAAAATGTTTTTCAAAACAGCTGAATGTACAACCGTCTCAAATCCACCTTCGGCAAGCCCTTCGATGGTATTGTACCTGTAGCCGAGCTCAGCACTCCAGAAAGGTGTAATCGCATACTGAACTCCGCCGCCGAAGTTGTATGTTTGTCCCGTGAAAGTGTTGAAATTGCTACCGATCAAACGGTTTACGTCCGATTCGTAACTCATGGTGATGCCTGCCTGGAGGGAGAGGCTTACTCTGCGGTAGTCTTCACCCGCGCTCTGAGCATGCAATTTCTGGGGAATTAAAATTAGTGCGCATAATATGATCGCATTAACGACTCTGTTTGTCTGTAACATTTTTCTATACCTTTAGCGTCTCTCGTGCCGGGAATAGTTGTTCCGGCTGTAAGTACTTAGTTTTTAAATACCGACTGGTCTATTGAACCTATGCATTTGTTGTTGATAAAAAATATACTGATTGCAAGATCTTTCATATTTGGATATTCTAACAGTGATTAAAGATGAAGAATTGGAGTAGATATGAAAACAATAATCAATGACATAAGAGCTCGATATGGTACAAAGCTGACGTGCAGGGGATGGCACCAGGAAGCCGCTATGCGGATGCTGATGAACAATCTGGACCCTGAAGTGGCCGAGCGGCCTGAAGAGTTGATTGTGTACGGCGGCGGAGGAAAAGCGGCCCGCAACTGGGAGTGCTACCACAAGATAATTGAGACCCTGAAGCGGCTTGAAAATGATGAAACCCTGCTGATACAGAGCGGAAAACCGGTGGGTGTTTTCAGAACACATGAGGAAGCGCCTCGGGTGCTACTTGCCAATTCACACTTGGTGCCCCGGTGGGCAACGTGGGATGAATTCCGGCGGCTCGACAAGCTGGGGCTTACCATGTACGGACAGATGACCGCCGGTTCATGGATCTACATCGGATCCCAGGGAATCGTGCAGGGAACGTATGAAACCTTTGCCGAATGTGCACGTCAACACTTCGGAGGCTCACTTAGGGAAAGGCTGGTGGTAACTGCGGGACTCGGCGGTATGGGCGGAGCTCAGCCACTGGCAGCCACAATGAACGGTGCCGCTTTCCTCGGAATTGAGGTGGACGAGAGCCGGATCGACATGAGGATCAGAACAGGGTACTGCGACGTGAAGTGCACAAGCCTGGACGAAGCCCTGGAAAAAGTGACTGCAGCAAAAGATAAAGGTGAGACGCTGTCGGTGGGCCTGTTGGGAAACGTTGCCGAAGTGCTTCCCGAATTACTGGAGCGTGGAATTATCCCCGACGTGCTTACCGACCAGACCTCCGCCCATGATCTGCGTCTCGGATATATTCCTGCCGGGTACTCGCTGGATGAGGCCGCCGAAAAGCGGGAGAGCGATCCCAGGGGATATGAAAAGGATGTGCTCGATTCCATGGTGGTTCATGTGAAGACGATGTTGGTTATGCAGCAGAAGGGAGCCGTAACGTTCGATTACGGCAACAACTTGCGCGGACAGGTAGCAGATCACCGCGGAATGAAAGAGGCATTCGACTTTCCCGGTTTTGTACCGGCCTATATCCGCCCGTTGTTTTGCAAAGGTTCCGGGCCTTTCCGCTGGGCCGCACTTTCGGGCGACCCGGAAGACATCGCCGTGACGGACAAAGCCATTCTTGAAACATTCCCTGAAAAAGAAGCCCTGTCGAGATGGATTCATGAAGCACAGGAGAAAATCCATTTCCAGGGATTGCCGGCCAGAATCTGCTGGCTTGAGTATGGCGAACGGGCCGAGATGGGTGAGAAGTTCAACTGGCTGGTGAAAAAGGGGAAAGTGAAGGCGCCCATCGTTATCGGGCGTGATCATCTTGATACCGGCTCGGTGGCATCACCCAATCGCGAAACTGAAGCGATGAAGGATGGATCGGACGCAATTGCCGACTGGCCGCTGCTCAACGCAATGCTCAATACGGCCAGCGGGGCCAGCTGGGTAAGCCTGCACCACGGTGGCGGGGGTGGCATCGGTTATTCGATCCACTCCGGAATGGTGTGCGTGGCAGATGGAACCGATATGGCAGATCGCAGACTCAGGCGTGTGCTAACCAACGATCCCGGAACAGGAGTGATGCGCCACGCCGATGCAGGGTATGAACTTGCCGAACAGATTGCCCGTGAGCGGGATGTGGACCTGCCGATGCTGGAGTGATGCTGAAGGTGGCGGATATTTCGAAAGTATCCAATCATTCACTTAACACCCCTCCCGGCTAACGCCGTACTCCCCTGAAGGGGAAAGTGTTCTCGTCACTTTTTCCTCACTTCCGAACGATTTAAAAGTGAAATTTTCTGGTATTAATAATCAATTAATTACGTGTCATGAATGATGTTTAGGTGTCACAAAAGGATTTGAGCTCGCTTAATACCTTAGAAGACCTCCTCTTCTGATAAGGTCTTTCGGCCTTGAATTCCCGGTTCGTAAGGTGGAGCGGTGCCTTACGAATCCTAAGCCACGCAGGGCCTGTTCTGCACTAAGATGCTGAAGTCATCAATGCGGGCCTTGGATTCGTACCGCGCAGCCGCAGCGAACGCCTCAGGAATTCACCGCCTTGTCCCGACGCTTCGGGATCGTTCTTTTGTATCAAGACAAAAGGACAAGAAGAAAAGTAGGCTGCAACACCGTGATACAGCAGTTCAAGATGAGAAGTAGTTATCAGGCTATTGGTGTCCATATGCGGAAGTCAGAAGTTACTGCCGATGAAAAAAATCCAATCATTCACTTAACACCCCTCCTGGCTAACGCCGTACTCACCTCGAGTGGAGAGTGTTCTCGTCATTTTTTCTGTTGAGTTGTCCGCATTCGGGTAAGATAAATTGCTCAGAAAAAGAGCTTCTTGAACCATTTCAGTTTCGTATCATCGAATGGCGGATAGCGGAAATCGGGGTCGGGCCAGAAAGACTTTTTCAGGATAGCCTGCGGCCTTGTAAATGTATCAAAGCTGTACCGCCCATGGTATGCGCCCATTCCGCTCTGTCCTACGCCCCCGAAAGGCAGGTTTGGATTGGCCAGATGGGTAATGGTTTCGTTCACACACCCGCCGCCAAACGGTACATCCCTGAATATGGCCGACTGAAACCGTTCGCTTTCGGTGAACATGTAGAGGGCCAGCGGTGCCGGAAGAGTGTTGAGCCGTTCAATGACTTCGTCCTCACTTTTATAGGTGAGCATCGGTAAAAGCGGGCCGAAGATTTCATCCTTCATAATTTCATCATCCCAACCGGCACTGATAAGGGTAGGTTCGATAAAGAGGCTGTCGGGGTTGGCAGTACCGCCGATGATCACGTCACTTTTTTCAAGAAGTGCCGAAAGGCGGTCAAAGTGATCCCTGTTTACAATTCGAGCATAATTAGTGCCTGGACGGAAATCGCCGGCGTAGAACGTTGACAGGGTTTTTCGGCTTTCCTTGATAAACACATCGGCCGCCGACTCGTGTATCAGTACAAAATCGGGAGCAACGCAAACCTGGCCGGCATTAATCGTTTTTCCCCACCATATGCGTCTGGCGCTAACCTCAACATTTGCATCGCTGTGAACTATAGCGGGACTTTTGCCCCCAAGCTCGAGCGTAATGGGAATCAGTTGCTCGGCTGCCGCCTTTGCTACAATTTTTCCGACACGACTGCTCCCGGTAAAAAAGATTTTGTCGAACGGCTGAAAAAGAAGTTCCTGTGTTTCCGGTACACCACCTTCCACAACCGAAATAAGCTGATTAGGAAAAGCACTGCTGATCAGTTCATGAAGCAGGCCTGATATTGTACCCGAAATTTCAGATGGTTTAAGCACCACCGTATTACCTCCGGAGAGAGCACCGATCATAGGTATCAAGGTGAGATAAATAGGGTAATTCCAGGCACCGATCACCAGAACGGTTCCATACGGCTGGCGACTAACCGTGCTTTTAGAAGGGAATGTAGCAATGGTTCCGCTCACGTTCTCGGGTTTAATCCATTTGGAAAGATGTTTCAGGTGAAAATCGATCTCCTGAAGAACGGTAAATATCTCAGACGTAAACGTTTCGAAATAGGGTTTGCCGAAATCTTCAGCAATTGCATTACACAGCTCTTTTTCATGATTCAGAACCAGTTTGCGCAGTTTCTTCAGGTTGGCAATACGCTGCTTTAATGAACGGTTTACACCCTTGCGAAATGCGGCTTTTTGAGTTGATACAAGATCGGGTATCTTCTTCATGATGAACGGGGTTCGCGCCCTTTAAAGGAATCCATTGACCTGTACACGCCCAGCACATTTCCTGCAAGCCAGTCGAAAGCGGCTTTGGGAAGTACCGATTTAAGGAAAGGAACAAAACGGACGATGAACGGAGCCTTAATCTCTTTCTTGCCGCTGGCAATGCCCTTCATCATTTTGTTAACAACCTCGTCTGTCTTCAGTATCGGAGTGAGCAGCGGCGGCTTCACGCCATCAAACATGCCTGTGTCGATATAGCTGGGTATAACGGCGGTTACCTTCACTCCGGTCTTCAGCTTCTCCATCTCGATTCGAAGAGACTCCGACCAGCCCAGTACAGCCCACTTACTCGATGCGTAGACACTCATCCTGGGATTCCCTATATAGCCGGAAGCGGACGCCATATTCACGATTTGGCCAGAACCCCTTTTAATCATCTCTCCAAGAAATGCATGCACAACCCACATGCTTCCCAACGTATTGATACGGATGGTATTTTCAATGTCCCTCGGGCTGTGTTCGTGAAATGATTTTCCTATTACAATACCGGCACAATTTATGATAATGTCGGGCAGCAGATTTTCTTTAATAATGTGATCGCTTTCGTAGTGAATTCGCTGATTGTCTGAAATATCAACTCCCCCGATATGCACTTCAGTTCCGTTCGGTAAGCTGCTTTTCAATTCCCGTAACAAATCCGGGTTTCGATCCCATAGTATAAGCGTAACATCGGCAAGTAGTGCAACTTTTTCAGCAAATCGTTTTCCAATGCCGCTGGCAGCACCCGTAATCAGAATAGTTTTGTTTTGGTAGAAAGCTTTCATAGTTCTTCAAATCATACGAAAAAAGGAGTCTTGTATGAAATCGATTTGAAACCGGACTGCAGTTTGTGAGAAAAGATTCGATTAGCGTATTTTGCAGATTATTAAAAACATGAAATCAATCCGGTTATGAAATTTTTCAGATACATCTCAATTCCATTCATCCTACTTTTTATTGGTGCAGGATGCCAAACGGCCACTGAACGCGCTGCCAATTCGATTACTGCCGGTTCACTGCTCGAGCATATCGAAATACTATCATCCGACGAATTTGAAGGCCGGGCACCGGCAACCCGCGGCGAAGAGCTCACCATCCGCTATCTCACCGAACAGCTCGAACAGATGGGCGTTGAAGGCGGTATGCCGGATGGATCCTACGTACAGGAGTTTCCGCTTCTCGGCCAGTTTGTTGACGGCGAAACGGCTGTGTTTAATATACGCCAAAACGGGCAGGTTGCCGAGCGGCTGACATACGGCCCCGAGTTTATGGGCTGGCCCAGCAACGAAGAAGAGCGCGTACAACTGCGCAATGCTGAGCTGATTTACGTGGGATATGGGATCCAGGCGCCCGAATTCGACTGGGACGATTACAAGGATGTGGATGTTGAAGGCAAGGTTCTCGTGTATAAAAACAGCGACCCTTCGCACGATCTCAATATCTTCGACGGTGACTCTCGCCTCTATTATGGCCGCTGGAGCTATAAATTTGAAAAAGCGGAAGAGATGGGAGCGCTCGGAGCCATCATCATACACACCACCCCTACAGCAGGCTATGGATGGTCGATTGTAGAGAACAGCTGGGGGCGTGAGCGGTTTACGCTTCCGGGCAACGGCGATGCAGGCGACAGACCGGAATTCAACAGCTGGCTGACAGAAGAAAAAAGTGAACGGCTATTTGAGCTGGCCGGACTCGACCTGCACGAAATGCTGGATGCCGCCGCCGACCGGGAATTTCGCCCCGTAAGGCTTGAAGGTGTAACTCTGGACGTGGATCTGAGGGCGGAGTACAGCGACATGTCTTCACGCAATGTGATTGGAATGATTCGCGGTAATGACCCGGACCTGATGGATGAGTATGTGATTTTTTCTGCTCACCATGACCATCTCGGTGTTGCGCCCGAGCCGGTGGATGGCGATTCCATTTTTAACGGTGCATGGGACAATGCATCGGGCACGGCAGCGGTTCTGGAAGTGGCGAAAGCGATGAAACGGATTGAAGGCGACCTGCGAAGAAGCGTACTCTTCATGTTTGTGGGTGCCGAGGAGATGGGGCTGCTCGGTTCTCGCTATTGGGCAGAGAACCCGACGGTTCACCCGGGCAGGGTATCAGCCAATATCAATCTCGACAGCATGCAGATTTACGGTGAAACGAGGGATCTTGTGCTTGTAGGTTACAGCCGCAACACCCTTACGCCGATTTTACGGGAACACGCAGAGCGGGAAGCACGTACGGTGGTGCCAGACCCTCAGCCTGAGCAGGGGTTCTTTTACCGCTCTGATCACTTCTCATATGCTAGGGTGGGCATACCGGCCATTTTCCCGAACCCGGGACGCCAGTACCTTGACAAACCGGACGACTGGAACGCCGTGGTCGATAGCGTTACCGCCGCAAACTACCACGCCATTTCGGATACCATCAACGAATACTGGGATATGGCCGGAATGGAAGCCGATACACGCCTCATCTTCCGTGCATCACTCGATATCATTAATGCAAATGAGATGATGGAGTGGTACCCCGGCGATGAGTTCGAGTCCGTTCGCCTCCAGATGCTCGAAGATGTTCAGTAAAGGTTCTTAACAGCGAATTCATCTGATAGATGTATTTTCGATTGAAATCATACCCTTTTTTAGCTCGACCATGCCTATTAAGCAGCTTTTAACTTTGACTCTTTCAGCGGTTTTTGTTCTGGCTTTTTCAAAAGCAGATGATAAACCTGCATATCTGCTTTATACAAAAGATGCGGAGATTATAAGTTATTCTGAACTTACCGATCGTGCACTGAAGCATGACCTGATTTTTTTTGGCGAACTGCACAACAGCGCAATAGCACACTGGCTGCAGTATGAATTGATCAGAGACCTGGCCGATGATCCGGCAAGAAATACTATCATTGGGATGGAGATGTTTGAGGCAGATCAACAGATACTGATAGATGAATATTTTAGCGGCGCCATCAGCCAAAGCAGCTTCGAGAGTGAAGCTCGTCTCTGGAATAATTATCAGACCGATTACAAGCCCATTGTCGAATTTGCCAGATCAAGTGATCTTAAGCTCATCGCTACAAATATTCCAAGAAGATATGCGTCATCCGTCTACAGGGATGGTTTGGAAGCCCTCGATTCGCTTAGTCCAGCGGCAAAACGCTGGATGGCTATTCTGCCGATAGAAGTGGATAAGGAGCTGCCCTCCTATCAGAACATGCTCGAAATGGCGCACGGACACGGCGGCGATAACCTTATTTACGCGCAGGCCGTTAAGGATGCAACCATGGCGCATTTTATAATCCTGAATATGGGCCTGAATAACCGACTGATTCACTTGAATGGATCTTACCATTCGAACGACCGTGAGGGAATTGTCTGGTACATTAACGAGATGGTTTCAGGTTACGACATTCTCACCATCAACACCATTACGGTTGATGACCCTCTCGATCTGGACCCTGAAAAGCTTCAATCGGCGGATATCACTCTGGTGGTTCCAGCAAGCATGACAACCACATACTGAACGTAAAAATAGAGCGAAAATGAGCCACTCAGAATTTCCGTATTTCAGAGGGAGACGCCTTCGAACCGGTCCGAATATTCGCCTGATGGTGGCGGAGCACACACTTTCCCCGGCCGATTTTATCGCGCCGCTGTTTGTGATGGAGGGGGAAAATCAAAAAGAAGAAATACCATCCATGCCGGGCTATTTCCGGTTTACGCTCGATCTTCTTCTGAAGGAAACAGAAGAGATTCAAAGTCTGGGTATCCCGGCTGTGCTCTTGTTTGCGAAAGTGCCGGATGAAAAGAAAGATAATGAGGGCACTGAAGCGCTCAACCCGGATGGGCTGATGCAGCAGACGGTTCGCGTCCTCAAAAAGGAATTTCCTGAGCTGGTTGTGATGACCGATGTGGCACTCGATCCATACAGTAGCTACGGTCATGACGGAATTGTGAAGGAAGGACAAATTGTTAATGACGAAAGTGCGGAATTGCTTGCCAAAATGGCGGTGAGCCATGCGGAAGCCGGCGCCGATTTTGTGGCTCCATCCGACATGATGGACGGCAGGATATTAATCATGCGTGAAGCCCTGGAGGAAACGGGTTTTGTGAACACCGGCATCATGGCGTACAGTGCGAAATACGCCTCTTCGTACTACGGTCCATTCCGCGATGCCCTCGATTCGGCGCCCGGATTCGGTGACAAGAAAACGTACCAGATGGACCCCGCAAACGTTACTGAAGCGGTAAAAGAGGCGATTTCTGACGAACAGGAAGGGGCCGACATCATCATGGTGAAACCGGGCCTGCCATATCTTGATGTGGTGAGGGCCGTTAAGGAGTCGGTGCATATTCCGGTTTCGGTATACAACGTTTCCGGTGAGTATGCCATGATCAAGGCGGCGGCAGAAAAAGGCTGGCTTGATGAAGAGCATGCAATGATGGAAGCCCTGATTGCGTTTAAACGTGCCGGGGCCGACCTCATCGCAACCTACTTCGCCAAAGATGCGGCACGATTGTTGTTAAGTCCCCCTTTGAAGGGGGGATGAACGAACGCGTTCAGCGTGAGTTCCGGGGGGATGTCCTTCGGAGCGTTGATATGGACTATGAGTTATAATTTAATTTGTGAACCTTGCAGATCATCCCCCTCGCTCCGTCCCGATAAATCGGGACAAAGCTCTGCCCCTTTCAAAGGGGAACACTCTAAAAGAATTTAAAATCAACTAAATAGAAATAACAAATAATGAAACATAGAAATAACAAATAATGAAACGAGTTCTCTTATTTCTTGGTACCAACCTGGCCATTATCGTGGTTGCCAGTATAACCCTGAACCTGCTTGGCGTGGGTTCTTTCCTGGATGAAACCGGGACCGCTCTGAATCTTCAGGCGCTGCTGATTTTCTGCTTTATCTTCGGTATGCTGGGTTCGTTTATCTCCCTGCTTCTTTCGAAAAAGATTGCAAAATGGTCGATGAAGGTACAGATTATCGACAAGCCGAGAAACTCCGAAGAGGAGTGGCTCTTCAGGACCATTGAGCGCCAGTCGAAGGATGCCGGAATCGGTATGCCTGAAGTGGGAATTTTCCCCGCACAGCAGGCCAACGCATTTGCGACCGGTGCGAACCGTAACAAAGCTCTGGTAGCCGTAAGCAGCGGCATGCTTCAGCGATTCAACAAAGATGAAATTGAAGCGGTACTCGGCCATGAAGTGGGCCACGTTGCAAACGGCGACATGATTACCCTCGCGCTGATCCAGGGCGTGGTGAACACCTTTGTAATGTTCCTGGCCCGAATTGTAGGATTCGTGGTAGATCGCGTGGTGCTGAAAAACGAGCAGGGTCTCGGTATCGGCTACTTTGTTACCACAATTGTTGCTGAGATAATCCTGGCCATCCTGGCATCCACCATCGTGTTTTGGTTCTCCAGAAGACGTGAATTTGTGGCGGATGAAGCCGGTGCACGGCTTGGCACCCGGCAGGGTATGATCGGAGCACTGCAGCGTCTAAAGGCCGAAACTAGCGTTCCGAACCAGCTGCCCGAATCGATGCAGGCATTCGGCATTACCGGCGGAAAGAGAAGCGGGATCAAGGCTCTTTTCATGACCCCCCCGCCGCTCGAAGACCGCATCGCGGCCCTGCAAAACATGAGCGATTGACAGGATTTAAGGACCTTTAAGCGTGCCCGGCAAATCCGGATTAGAAGCCTGTAAATTTAACCCCTGATGATTTGCCGGGCTCCTTAAAGCGTCTGTTCCAAGTTTCGGTTTTTACCTGGCAACGCTTGAAGGTCTGTTAGACGCTTCCAAGACTCACGACTCAAGACTCCAACCTATGTTATTAAACAAAAGCGAATTTCTATTCAACAGGGCACAGCAATTTATCCCCGGCGGGGTGAACTCCCCGGCGCGGGCGTTTAAATCAGTTGGGGGAATACCGGTCTTTTTCAAAAAGGCGAAAGGATCGATCATTACCGATGAAGACGGCAATGAATTCATCGACTATGTGGGCTCGTGGGGCCCAATGATTCTCGGTCACGCCTATCCACCCGTTGTGAAAGCGGTGCAGGACGCCTCCTTCAACTCAACATCGTTCGGTGCACCTACCGAAATTGAAATTCAGATGGCTGAGCTGGTGCAGCGGATGGTTCCGAATATCGAGAAAGTGCGGATGGTAAATTCCGGTACAGAGGCGTGCATGAGCGCGGTTCGCGTGGCACGCGGATACACCGGTAAGGAAAAGATCATCAAGTTTGAAGGGAATTACCACGGACATGGCGATGCGTTCCTGATAAAGGCAGGAAGCGGAGCGCTCACGCTGGGTCAGCCCAGCAGTCCGGGCGTGACCAAGGGTACAGCTAAAGACACCCTTAACGCCGACTACAACGACCTCACCAGCGTAGAGAAGCTTCTCAAAAAGAACAAGGATAATGTGGCCGCCATCATCCTGGAGCCGGTTGCCGGCAATATGGGCTGCATTCCGCCCGAGCCCGGTTTCCTGGAAGGATTGCGGAAACTGTGCGACGAGCACGAAACCGTGCTCATTTTTGATGAAGTGATGACCGGCTTCCGTCTCGCGCGCGGAGGCGCTCAGGAGCGGTTTGATGTATGGGCCGATCTTGTAACGTTCGGAAAAATTATCGGCGGCGGACTGCCCGTCGGAGCCTTCGGCGGTAAAGAGGAAATCATGAATGTGGTGGCGCCTGTTGGACCCGTGTACCAGGCAGGCACCCTTTCGGGAAATCCGCTGGCTATGAGCGCGGGCCTAGCCCAGCTTGGTGCGCTCGAAAAACATCCCGAGATTTATGTAGAGCTGGAAGAGAAAACAGAATATCTTCAGAAAAGACTTCGGCTGCTGCTCTACGAGCATGAAATCGATTTCGACATGCACCGGGTGGGATCGATGGTCAGCATCTTTTTCACCTCCGAATCGGTGAAGGATTTTAAAACGGCCAACACCACCGACCAGGAGTTTTTTAGGGTCTTTTTCCACGAAATGCTGAAGCGCGGCATCTACCTGCCTCCCTCGCCCTTCGAGAGCTGGTTCCTGGGCAATTCACTGACCTATGAGATGCTGGATAAGACCATTGCCGCTGCGGATGAGGCCTTGGGGGTTACAAAATTGAAAGTAAATGAGTAGTAAGAAGACATGGTATGTCTGTTAGAAATTGAACTCAATGCCATCTAAAATCGGTGTGAGGTATTGGATAAGGGATATGAGAATAATAGACATACCATGTCTGGATGGTGGGTGAATCCGGCTTATTAGACATAGTATGTCTCATAGAAGTTGAACTCAATACCATTTCGAATCGGAGCGAGGAATTGGATAAAGTGATATGAGATGATCAGACATACCATGTCTGGATGATGGGTAAATCCGGGTTATAAGACATGGTATGTCTACACTTTTCTATTCTCTGGTGCCGGCGCAGAACTGACTAAGGGGTATGCGAAGTTCGATTTCGTTCAGACATACAATGTCTGTTCAAAAACTGGCATAGAGATCAACCCGCTCTTTCAGGAACCCATCCCGAAGTTCAAGATCATAGCCGTAATCACGAAGCAGTTCCAGTCCCTCCTTTTGATATCCCAGCATTACGCTTGGGATAACCTCCCAATAAATGCCGAACAAATGCCGGATGGTGGGCAGTGCTGCAAAGCCATGATCGGTTGTAAACCTCATGATCATTGAATCATCAAGCCGTTCAATCACAGACTGCGTGTTGTAGATATTGGCAAGTTTGGTGGCGGTTTCAATGGGAAAGTCTTTGATTATACCGGTTGTCAGCGCCATCTGATATGCGGATGAACGCAGCATCGGCGGTTGTGCCCCATGCCACCCATCAACCTGATGGCCATACATGTTTCGGACCATTTCCGGGTCTTCTGTTGTAAGACTGTCTATTTTGGCAAGGATGCTGTGATAATAGCTGAAAGTGGACTCCATTTGTTGATGGTTGAATGCCATCTCAGCCGCAATGTTTTCGAGCACACCGGCGGCCATTCTCTGATTGTTCCGGTTCTCGCGCCACTCGTTCACCATGAAGCCAATTAAAACACCCGCTACGATGGCACAAACCTCAAGAATGATGAGAGCTGCAGCAGGAAACTCCCTGCCTCCGAACATCCTGCTTCGTCGTTTGTATTTCAGCATATCCCCGTGATTAGGTTGACGTCAGTCTCAGAAATACGGTGATTTATACCTGATTTGCAAATAATTGGGCAGAGGAAAGACATGGTATGCCTGATGGGTGAACTCGGGTTGCTAAGACATGGTATGTCTGTTAGAAGTTGAATCCGGTGCTATATCGAATCATAGTGAGGTGGTGGATAAGTGTTATGAGAAGAATAGACATACCATGTCTGGATGATGGGTGAACTGGGGTTGATAAGACATGGTATGTCTGATAGAAGCTCAACAAAGCGCTGTATCGAATCGAATTGAGGTGGTGAATCGTGATATCGATATCATATAGACATACCATGTCCCGGTTATGCGAATCTTCTTCATGAAATGTACACTCAAAGGCTCTATCTTGTCGGGTCTTTAAACATCTGCATTTCATGAATAAACCTGCTCTGGCAACAGTCTTTTTAGTGGTGATGATCGATCTCCTCGGCTTTGGGATCGTTCTGCCTCTTCTGCCCTTCTATGCACAGGAGTTTGCTGCGTCGGCGGTCATGATTGGCCTTCTTTACAGTGTTTACTCATTCATGCAGCTGATCTTTTCACCGATCTGGGGGAGCTGGAGCGACCGCATCGGCCGGCGGCCCATCATGCTTCTCAGTACATTTGGTGCCGTAATCGCCTACATCATTTTCGGCCTGGCCGAATCGCTGGGTGTACTGTTCCTCTCGCGTATTGTTGCAGGAGTGATGGGCGGCAACATCTCCACGGCACAGGCCTACATTGCCGATGTAACCGACAGCGAGAACCGCGCCCGCGGTATGGGGCTGATCGGCGCGGCCTTCGGCATCGGTTTTGTGGTGGGGCCGGCCAGCGCAACAGCCCTGATCCATCCATCCTTCCATGAATTTGTGGCGGGGCTCGGTTTTGTGGAGTTTGCCGCATGGATGGGTGAAAACCGGTTTGCCCTTCCCGGATTTTTTGCCGCTTTTCTCTCCCTCTGCAGTTTTCTGATGGTGCTTTTCAAGCTGCCCGAAACGGTGGACACCACCCGCGAGCATACCGGCAGTTTCAGAAGGCCGAGCGTGTTCACGCCCCGGTTCTGGCGGCTGTTGTCCGATCAGAAAGGCCGCTCATCACGAGGGTATCTGATACCATTGATCATCGGCTTTTTCCTCCTCTCGTTTGGGGAGTCGAGCCTTTACAGCGCCTTTCCCTTGTTTGCCGAAGCCGAGCTGGGCCTGACGGCCGAGCAGGTGGGCATCCAGTTTTTCTACATCGGCATTATCGCGGTGGTGATCCAGGGTTTTTTGATCAAGCCTCTCACGAATCTCTTTGCAGAGGAGAAACTGTTTATGACCGGCAACATCATTATGGTAATCGGGCTGGGCCTCATCCCGTTTGCGCACAACATGCTCACGCTGGCACTATTCCTGGG
>PWWL01000189.1 GCA_003561515.1 Balneolaceae bacterium | reverse complement strand
CAGTCGTCTGACGAGTTGTTGTAGCCGGGAATCTGAGCCATAGGAATTCGACAGACGAGTGATTCGGGCGGGCCTGGGTTTTGATGCAGACCCACTCGTCAGTCGAAGGTGCCCTCGTCTGACGACTTTGGTATGAACCGGTTGAGGAATTGAAACTATCAGTCGTCTGATGAGTATTTGCGACCCGGAGCGTGGGCACGAAAATGGTCTTTCGCAGGCTTTCAGCCTGTCCGGGAACGTGGGTTTCAAAACCTGGGGCGTTGCCCCAGGCTGTGTTGTTTCAGGCTTACAGCCTGTTTTTGGTGTTCAGAATTTATATTCCCAATTTTGAGGTGATTAAGGCAGCCGTTTAAAACGGATTTTCGCAATAGAGCAGACTGAAAGTCTGCCAGAACACAGCCCAGGGCAACGCCCTGGGTTACGGTTCGGCCCCAAGCCGGCAGGCTGAAGGCCTGCGAGAGACGGTACTCTTCACCACCCAGAGATTGGAGATTGGTGGAATAATCGGGATTCATCATCCATATAAATTCGACAGACGAGTAATCCGGGCAGGCCAACAGGCCTGGGGTTAGTCCCACTCGTCAGTCGAAGGAATAACGCGGAAAAATGGATCAAACTTCCCCGAAAAATTGTAATTTATGCAGCTGATATTCGTCATATAACTCTAAATCAAAAATTCATCTTTCAGTTGTGTATATGAGAACGCTGTTACCTCTGCTCATCATCGCTCTGACATCATTTATTTTAACCAACTGTTCCATGGAGCCCTCGTACCAATCGTGGGCCGAAAGAGAGTTTCAAAGCGGCGTCCAAAATGACTCTCTTTTTCTTGGCTATTACTTCGGAATGCCGCGTCAGGAATTCAGGGATCACAGTTTTGAAATGAACCGGCAGGGACTTATGACCGGGCTGGTCAATATAGAGTACCAATTTGAAGATCTTGGAAATCGGGCTACAAAGATATTCTATCCTGAATTTAATGACGATATCATTACCCGGATACCGGTTCAAATAAGCTACAACGCTTGGGCACCATGGAATGAAGATACATGGCCTGAAAATCTGATGAATGACTTGAAAGATTACTTTGAAGATATATACGGAGGCAGATTCAGAATGGTATACGTCCCGGATATCGAACGGCGCGCGCTGGTCATGATCCAGGGTAACAGGGAAATCAGGCTCTATCGGCATTCAGAGAACAGCGTAATGGCCGATTTCAGAGATCTCAATTTTTTCATACCTGAAAAAGAGGATGAATCCTGAAATTAAAATAAACAGGAAACGCAGTTTGTTACTATGACCACCATTTTAAAGCGGATACCGCTTGTTGTATGCAGTAGTTGTATTCTTTTTACGGCACTTTTTCTTGCCTCCTGTAAAAAGCATGATGCAGAACCACAGCTATTCGAATTGCTCGACAGCAGTTTCACAGGCGTGGATTTTGAAAATCACCTTGAATTTAGGGAGGATTTCAACATCTACAACTATCGGAATTTTTATGACGGAGGCGGTGTAGCTGTCGGAGATTTATCGGGCAACGGCCTGCCCGATCTCTATTTCATCCACAATATGGGTGATAACCGTCTATATTTTAATAAAGGGGAGTTTCGCTTCGAGGATGTTACTGAACAAGCAGGTGTTGCAGGAACCCGAAAATGGTCGACCGGAGCTGCAATTGTGGATATCAACGGCAACGGACTGCTCGATATATACGTAACCAACTCCGGTGAGCTCGATGACCGGAAAAATGAGCTGTTCATCAATAACGGTGACGGCACATTTACGGAACGTGCCGCGGAGTTTGGTCTCGATGATCCCGGCTACTCCATCCACGCCTACTTTTTTGATTATGATGGCGATGGCCTGCCCGATATTTACATCATAAACAATGCAGATGAAGCTATCGGCAGTTTCGACCTTGAGAACAACCTTCGCGACGAACGAGACTACCTGGGCGGAGACAGGCTTCTTCGCAATGAAGGCGGCTATTTCCGGGATGTAACGGAAGAGGCGGGAATTTATAGCAGCGTGATCGGTTTTGCGCTTAGCGCCGCAATATCGGACGTCAACCGGAATGGATTGCCCGACATTTTTATAGCCAATGACTTCTTTGAACGCGACTATCTCTACATAAACCAGGGCGACGGTACGTTTAGGGAGGTGATCACTGATGACGTAATCCGCAGCATGAGTGCTGCTTCGATGGGATCGGATATTGCTGATGTAACCAATAATGGCTGGCCCGATATCTACGTGTCCGATATGCTTCCCGAGGATGATGCACGCATCAAGCAGGTTACCATATTTGAGGATCGCGGCCGGTATATGGACAAAGCGGAGTGGGGTTATGGACACCAATTCACCCGGAATGTTCTGCATCTGAACCAGGGCGGTGACCATTTCCTTGAAACCGGAAGATTGTCGGGTGTACAGGCAACCGACTGGAGCTGGGCGGTATTAATGGCCGACTGGAATAATAACGGTTACAACGACATATTTGTCACAAACGGACTTGTGCAGGACATTACCGACCTTGATTACCTGCAGGATATATCCGACCCTGAGACCCGACGCGGGATAATAACACAAGAAGGTGTCGATTTTCAGCGGCTTGTTGATATTATTCCCTCAAATCCTGTACGAAATTTTATGTTCGCCAATAATGGCGCTTTGGATTTCACCGACCGCACGGAGTCGTGGGGCCTTGCGCAGCCGGGTTTTTCGAGCGGTGCGGCCTGGGCCGACCTGAACGGTGACGGAGCGCTCGACCT
>PWWL01000138.1 GCA_003561515.1 Balneolaceae bacterium | reverse complement strand
TTACACTTGGTTATAAAAGATGCTAATAAAGTGTGATCTTTGAACTGATTTCGTTTTTTTAATTGTTGACGGTATACAAGAATGATAGAATTTATGACTACGAAAACCGAAATAGAATCGCTTATTTATTTACTGGATGATCCGGATCCGGAAGTACAGCTTGGAGTAAAGAAACGCTTCGAAGAGCTGGGTGAGCATGCTGTACCCCTTCTCGATCAATACAGGTCTGAATCGATCCATGATTCTGAGAGAAACACCATCAACGATATCATTTACAACATAACTATTGGCTCGCTGATTGAAGATTACACCGATTTGATGGATCAGGGAATTAATGATGCGCGAAGTCTCGAAAAAGCAGTTTTGTTACTTTCAAGGCTTGGTAACCCAACAATCCGGATCGAAGAATATACACGCAAACTGGATACGCTAGCACGGCAGATTGGCGCCGACATTGCCTACACGCCATCTCTGCAAGAAAAGATGCAAATTTTGCTACAGTTTGTTTTCAGGGAATTGCGTTTCAGGGGCGATTCGAAGGATTACCACAATCCGGACAATGCCTTTATAGACCGGGTAATCGATCGCAGAAAAGGATTGCCAATTATGCTGAGCCTGATCGTGATCTTTCTGGCCCGGCGGTTGAGCCTTCCATTTCACGGGGTTAATATGCCCATACACTTTATGCTGATGTATGAAACACACAATCAGCAAATTTTGATTGACCCGTTTGATGGCGGTACCATTGTAACGTACGATCAGTGCTATTACTTCCTTAAAAAAAATGGGATTGAGCCGCGCCCCGAACATCTGCAAAAAGCGGACGAGCGCGACATTCTCACCAGGTGCATCAGAAATCTGATACACAGTTTTGGTAAATCAAATCAGGATCGCCGTGTGAAGGACCTAAGGGATCTGCTGCAACTCACTGAGCTTAAGAGCTAAAGCTTAAGCAAACGTGCTCAATCGGGTTAGATTTCGAACTCAACTTCTTCGTTTGAAAACCGGAATGGATCGACCTGACTTGCGAGCGCATAAAATGATTTGGCTTCATCTTCATCCCCGCTTTGCCTGTACAAATCGCCCGCAAGATATAGCAGGTCTGGATTTGCAGGATAAGACTCGAGCATTTCCGTAAGAAGCGGTGCCGCACTGTGCGTTTCTTTTTCGGCTACCATAATTTTAATCCGATACAGGTCGAATGAGGGATGTCGGTTCCCCCCCTTATTCAGGTAGTGTCGGCAGCGCGAATAGATATTTTTTGAGAAATAATACTCGATAAATAAAATGAGCAAAGGAACGGGTAATTCCGTGTTATCGATACGGTCTTCCAAGGTTCGGAGCAGCTCTCTTTCGTCGGCAACAAGCATCGCTGTTACAATGGTGATGAGATCACTTTCACTCCATTTGGTTCTCAGTATCTCTGTTTTTACCTCATTTGTAATGTATTTTTGAATGGCATCCACCCATTTCATGTCCGGGTTTAAGGGATCGTCGGGCACACCGAGTTTTTGAAACCTCTCGGGATGGCTGCCCTGAGGAGGGATTTCGAAATTTGGCGGCGTTCCCCATTTTCTGTGAAACCTGTGCCGGTTTGCCCATTTCAGATGAGGAACGAGCTTGGCCCCCATCATTGTGGTGGTTTGAGCAGGATGGTGTTCTGCATGTGCCGAACTAACGGCAACAATATTCTTTCCTTTTGATTGAAGCTGCATGCAGTAATCCTGCATCTCAAAATGGCAGAGCCTGTATTCGTCATCAAACTCAACTTCGAAATTATTTCGAATCATAAAGCAGCAGCTATCAGCCTTGGTTAGGGGGATATAGCGTGATGATTCGCCCTGCTGTGACACTTGTTCAGCAACATCACTCACATTTAAAACCGGAACGGCCATGGCAAGATTGTCATGGTTATCAAAAGCTTCCGTCAAAGCTTCAATCGTGCCAGCTCCCATAATAACATCGTTGTGCATTACCAGCAGGTAGTTCCCGGAAGCCTTGTTCATGCCGCTGTTCACTGATGCGGCAAAACCCCGATTTGTCTGATTCGTAATCAGTTTTAGGTTTAAAAACCGGTCCTGTTCAAGTTGCTCAAGGTATCGAAATGTGTCGTCGATGCTGGCATTGTCGATCACAATAAGCTCAGTGGTTTGTGGATCTGCTACCTCTTCAAGCCTCATTAAAACGCCTTCAAGAAGTTGCTTGCCAGCGGCTGCGGTGGGAATAATAATTGAAACGTTGATCTCCTGATGTTCTGTCTCGCCTTTTTCCAGACCAAAAGGAGTGGCTTCGAGATCGGATATCCCGTCTTTGCTGCCGGACGGATTATCGGGCTCAAATTCGTTTCTAACTACTGTATCGGATACCCCATCTGTTTCAGGGTCAGTATCATTTGCGGGATTGGTTGCCGCAGGCTCGGTTTTCTGATTTTGATGATCAGTTTTCTTGGTCTCCGGTTCCGGTTGCAATCGCATTTTCTGAAGAGCGTGCTTCAGTTCGGCAGCTTCAACATGCCGTCGCAGTTTCTCAAGTGAAGTTATCTTGATGCGGTTTGCTTCATAATGAGTGGGATATTTCCGCAGGTATCGATGAATGTGTTCAAGTGCCTTGTTCGCATCGCCTGCGTGCAGAAACCTTCGAGCTTCAATTAAAAACTGATCATCACCCTGGAGGTTATTACTTCCGGCATCCAGTTTTTTGAGTTTTTCGATGATTTCCCCGCGCGATTCCGGAGTCGAACTCAAGCGGAGTGCTGTTATTAACAGTTCTCTGGAG